>CAYYSS010000040.1:0-14222 GCA_964474325.1 uncultured Nitrospirota bacterium | reverse complement strand
GGGAATTGCACCCACTGAAAGACCGTGCCTTTGCACGGCGCACTGCAACGTTAAGATTATTTTCGAACGGGTTGCGCCATCCAGTTTGGTTTTTCGGTGAAACCATCCAGTTTGGTTTTTCGGTGAAACAACGTATAATTGAACATTAGATACTTTAACCGGTGACCTCTTTGTAATTTGCAGAGAAGTTACCACGTCGGTATACGCGTCGGCCGTTTGGTTGCGGTTCCAAGGCCGCCCTGGGCCAAGAAAAGCAAGAGGGGTTCCTTTCGTGCCAGAACAACTCGCCATCTCTCTCGTCGTACTATCGCGCGTTTCGCTGATACAGGATTCACCGATCTGTGCCCGGCTCCTCACCCACGTACATGCCGGCGTAGACGGTGATGCAGACTGATGCCCTCGACGCAAGACATATACGACCTTATCGACGCCCATGAGGAGCGGTTTGCCCGTACGCTCTCGACCCTGGTCCTCGAGCGCCCGCCGCTCCATATCTGGATGATACTCATTCCCTTTATTTTCGTCTTCTGGTTCATGCGGTTTCAGAAAATAAGCGAAGGACGGAGGGAATTTGCGACCCACTACATGCTCCTGCGGCGCCGGGCTCTCGAAGAGGCCCGACGCATCGTTGATACGGGAAAACCGGTGGATATCGAAACGCTCCTGAACGCGTCAACTATGCCGCCGGAGGTGCGGACCGAGCAAAGCCGCCTGCTCGAAGTCCTGATCGAACACTTCACGGAACTGCTCGAGACCCGGGCCGATGATTATGCAGGCCTTCTCGGAAACGTCTACCGGGACCGGACTAATTATCTTCTTTTTCTTCATCGGCTCGGCACCGCGGAAAAGGCCCTTAACAAAGCCCTGAAACCCCATCTAGAGTCGGCGGGCAGTGACGTGGAGGATATCATCGATGTCATGGAGGTCCACTCCGAGGAACTGCGCCGAAAAGATGCCGAAGTGTTTTTTCCGTGAAAAGACACTCCTTTCGTTCCACTTCATCCGTCCCGCTGCCCGGCGCTGTTTGACATTTGACCGGCGACTTGGCGTATCATTACCACCGGCGCACGTGGTGCGTCACGAGAAGCTGGAGTGAGCACTATGTTCTCGTTGCCGGATGAGAACCGGCACGATGCACGGGCACCATATCTTCAAGAGCCTTTGTCGCGCGGAGTGAAGCGCGGTTGGAAACGTTCCAGGGAAGGTTGCGAAGAAGTTTCCGTGGAACGTTCCTCGGGCACCACCCAAGGAACCTCGAACTAAAACGACAGGGAACGGCCGGGGTCGGACGCCGTACTGCTTCGGCGGCGAATGCCGTCGATCCCTGACGAAAACAGACGTTTCTCCACGCCCCTCGAAAAACCAGTACAGGAGAAAACTGCATGCACGACACGTTTGACGACTTTGGCGTCTCGAGGGAGATCCTTGATGCCGTATCCCGTATGGGGTTTACAACACCCACCCCGGTCCAGAAGGCGGCCGTCCCCATTGCCCTTTCGGGCCGTGACTTGATCGGCCTTGCCCAGACCGGTACGGGAAAGACCGCTGCGTTCGGCATCCCCATCGCCGAACGCATTGCACGGGGAAACGGGAAACATCCCGCCGCCCTGATTCTGGTCCCCACGCGGGAACTGGCCATTCAGGTGGCAGGAGAACTGGGCCGCATAGGGACCCGGAAGGGGATCGTCACCACGGCCGTCTATGGCGGTCAGCCCATCGTAACCCAACTGAAAGCACTGAAGAAAGGCGTAGACGTGGTGGTGGGTACGCCGGGGAGGGTGATGGATCACCTGCGGCGCAGGTCCCTGGTGCTTGAGGCAGTGGAAACCGTGGTTCTCGACGAGGCGGACGAGATGCTCAACATGGGGTTTATCGACGACATGGAAACAATCCTAGCCCATGTCCCCGAACAACGCCAGACCATGCTCTTTTCCGCCACCATGCCCCAGGCCATCCTCCGCCTGACCGGAAATTATATGCAGAACCCCGAAACCGTCAGGGCCGGGGCGGGCAAGAGAGTCGTTGCGGAAATATCCCAGAGCTTTTCCGCCGTCGGTGCGGCCGACCGGGCAAAGGCCCTCATGCGTATTCTCGACGTGGAGGATTATTCCCGTACGTTGATTTTCTGCGACACGAAGAAAGAAGTGGATGACCTGTCGGCAACCCTTAAGAACGCCGGGTACGCCGCCGCCGGTCTCCACGGCGACTACCCCCAGGAACTCCGCGACGAGACCATGAAACGGTTTCGCGACGGGACGGTTGACGTATTGGTCGCAACCGACGTCGCGGCCCGGGGAATCGATATCCCCGACATCACCCATGTGGTCAACTTCGGCCTTCCCCAGAACGCCGAGACCTATATCCACCGGATAGGACGCACGGGAAGGGCGGGCAAAGCAGGGACCGCGGTCACCCTGATAACGCCCCGGGAGACCCGTCGACTGAAGGTCATCGAGCGGTCGGCAAAGACGGTTATCAACAAAATGCCGATTCCCACAAAAAAGGCCGTACGCCTGGCCCGTCAGCGGGGAATCATCGGGGGACTTGAGAAAGCCCTGGGACGGGGAGGCCACAAGGCCTTCCGCAGCCTGGTGGACGAACTTTCGAACCGCTACGCGCCCGAAGACGTCGCGGCCGCCGCTTTGGCCTTGGCGTATGGCGACCTTACGGTAGAAGATATTGCGGAACCGGCGCCATCGTCCCCGGGCAGGCGCGGCTCGTTCGAGGGCGATTTCGTAAAGATACGGCTTACCCTCGGCAAGAGAGACGGTATCCGTGTGGGGGATCTGGTGAAGTCCGTCGCGAACCGTGCGAAGATCCCCGCGCGAAACATCGGGAAAATCACGCTGCATAATAAACACAGCGTCGTGGAGGTCCCCGCCCACCTTGCCCGGCGGACGGCGGCGTCGCTCAATAACTGGAAGTGTCGCGGGCGGATCATCCAGGCTACGTAAGCCGACGGGGGTTCGGCTCCCGGGGAAAGAGCCGGGGGGCCGGTCGAATCTCCCGGACGCCGCGGGTGCTTCAGCCGAACTCCGCCTTAAAGGCCTCGAATGCCTTCTTCAGGTCGTCCAGGTCGCCTCTCAATTTTGCAACTTCCTGCTCAAGCCCGTGGAGCCGTTCGTCGTCTTTCCGGATTTTGACGACCGCAGGTTCGGCCGGGCTTTCCTGCTCTGCCAGCAGAAAGGGATCTTCCGTACCGAGGAGATGAGCGTAGCGGGCCTCCTTCTGGCCCGGCTGGCGCGGGAGTTTAACGACCCGCGGATTTTCCCCGGCGGATAGCTCGTCGAGGGCGGCGTTTACATCGTCCAGACCTTCGAAGGCATACATTCTGTTTGCCCTGTTGCGCAGTTCCCCCGGGGTCTGGGGACCACGGAGCATGAGTTCACAGAGGATGGCTACGTGGGCCGGTGCAACGGGGAGTCGCTCCCGCAGATTGTGCGCATACTTGGCGACACGTCCGCCCGCGGTCTGGACCCTGCGTGCAAGTTCCTTTTCCCTCAACAGTTCAAGTCCCCGGGCCACGTCTTCCTGGTCGAAGGCCGTAACGGGATGGCGGTTCGATTTCTGGTTGCAGGCGGACACCAGAGCCGAAAGGCTCAGCGGATAGTACTCCGGCGTCGTGAGTTCCTTTTCGATGAGACACCCGAGGACGCGAAGTTCCAGCTCGTTCAGTTTTTCCATAGCACATGCTCCACGTTAAATCGAGAATGTATCAATACAATCATTAACAAAACCCCATGCTGTCATTCCAGGCTCGACTCCGTATCCATCAGTAGTTCGGTTATGACACCATGTTACTTCGTTAACCGGGTTTATAGCTTTCCCGAACCTGACCGTGCTATCACGGCTTCCAGCACCCGCTGAATCGCCGGTTTGGCGTTCGTAAATACACCGAGATGCCCGCCGTCGAACACGCTGAACCGTACCCGAATGCCGCGTGATTCGAGCAGACCGGCCGCCGCCCTGCCTCCTGCGATACCTATTACCCGATCCTGACTGCCGTGAAATGCGTAAACCTCGGCGCTTGATTCGGACAACGCAGGGACAGCATCGATCATATCCGCGGTCAGGCGGCCCGAGACCGGGACCACCGCACCGTAGCGTTCCGGGTACGCGGCGGCCAGGTAGTAAGCCATGACGGCCCCGCCCGAGAAACCGAAGACAACGGGACGTCCGGCGGACGGAAACTCTTCCGTAAGGACCCGTATCGCAGATGCCAGGGCCGGACCGTACCGCCTGACGCCCGCGGTATCCATCGGCCAGGCCCCGCCGCCCACACCCGTCGGAATCGGTGCCTGGATCAGAACCACCCGGGCGGGCGTTTCGATACCGTCGAGGGCGGTCTCAAAAAAATGTTCGGGCTTATCCCCGTTTCCGTGAAGTGCAACGAGAAGGGGAACGCGGTCGCGACGGCCGGCTCCTCCGGTATACTCCACCCGGTAACGAAACGAAACGTCCGACCCCGGCGCTGTAACCGTGGGAACCTTGAGCCACCAGAAGACAATTACCGCGACGATAATTGCGGTAAGGAGTTTTTTCACGGCGGTTTTCCCGGTCCTGTTCCGGACATGGGGGGATTATACACCGGGCCTCGGAGGCCGTGCTATTCTGGACCCAGAGGGTCAGAGGTGCGATACCGCGGTTCGCACGAGAACCGCAGCTTCACCCGTGACTTCCACGCAGTTCGCGGAGAAGTTTACGCGGTTTGAAGAGCGCCGGTTTGGTTGCGGCTCCAGGGCCGCCTTGGGAGGGGTTATGATTTCACAAACCGAGATATCAGCCGACTTCCCGTTTGCGTCGCGTTACCTGGACGTCCATGGGGCAAGAATGCACTATATCGACGAGGGAAGCGGTGACCCGATACTGTTTCTCCATGGAAACCCCACGTCGTCGTATCTCTGGCGCAATATCATCCCCCACCTCACCCCCTCGGGCAGATGTATCGCACCCGACCTGATCGGCATGGGCAAATCGGACAAACCGGATCTGCCCTATCGCTTCTTCGACCACGTTGAATACCTGGAAGGCTTTATCTCCGCGCTCGGACTAAAAAACATCACTCTCGTCGTTCACGACTGGGGCTCGGCCCTCGGGTTTCATTACGCAATGCGAAACGAAGGAAACGTAAAGGGACTTGCCTTTATGGAGGCCATCCTGAAACCCGCAACCTGGGCCGACTTCCCCCCTGATTTCCGCATGGGGTTCAAAATGTTCCGGACCCCGGGCCTTGGATGGTTCATGATCTCCGTCATGAACGTATTCGTAAACCGGATTCTGCCGAAGGCCATCGTCCGGACCTTGAGAGAAGAAGAGATCAACCGTTACCGGGAACCGTTTCCGACCGTTGGAAGCAGGCGGCCCGTACGCCGTTGGCCCTGCGAGATCCCTATTGAGGGCAAACCGGCGGACGTGGCGGAGGTTGTCGAAAGTTACGGCAAACGCCTTCGGGCATCCGGATTACCAAAGATCCTTTTCTACGGCACCCCCGGCGGAATCGTTAAGGAACGGGAAGTGGCGTGGTGTAGAGAGAACCTGAAGAATCTGGAGACGGTTGCCATCGGCCCGGGTATACACTACCTTCAGGAAGACAATCCGCACCTGATCGGCAAGGAGCTGACCCGCTGGTACTCCAACATTCACCTTCCCGTAACGTAAAACCCGGAAAGTTATCCTTAACGTTGCAAAAAATTCCTGGAGAAGGGACCGGCGGGATCAAAAAAATACGCACGGCTACTACACTCCTGAAACGGCGGACGGGTCCGGTTCCTGTACGGCAAACGCCACGAAACGTGAATTCCTGCATCATCTCTCAGACCTACGCCCCGCCGCCGTTTCAACCAATAATAACGCCGCGAAGCGGATTTTTTTGAGGCCGCCGGGCCCGTATTTTATGCCGCTGTAAAATTATCTTTGCAGTTGCATAAAATGCGGGGCCATTTTTGCAAAAACAGGTTTTTTGCCGCAATGGGGTTCAGAATGCGCCCCACACAGCCAGGTGACGGTCGCTCACCGCCCGGACCCGGAGGTGCGTAAGACCCGCGTCTTCCAGTTGCCCCCTGATCTCCCCGGGCGTAAACGCCGCGCAGAGCGAGTTGTAGAAATCGTTTCGTAACACCTCGGGCTCCCCGGCGGCGTAGGTCTCGACCAGTTCCCGGGCCCGGCCGGCGCTCTCCGGGCGCAGAAGATCCACCACGAAGATCAGCGTTCGGGAACGGGCGTGCCGCCTGACCGTCGTCCACAATCCCGACGGGTCGTGGAGGTGGTGGAGAAAACTCGTGCTCAGGATCAGGTCGAACCCTTCGGCGTGCGAAGGATACGGTATCGTCACGCCCGGAATACAACCCTCGACAAACGTGATGCGGTTCGCCGTTTGCGGATCATTTTCAAGCCGTTTTCGACCGTGGCCGAGCATGGCCGGCGAGCCGTCCACGGCAACGAACCGGGCCTCAGGAAACCGCCGGGCGAACCTGAACGTCACGTCTCCCGGACCACACCCGATATCGAGTACCGCGCCGGTTATCTCCCGGCCGGGGAAACATTCTTCGAAAAGATTCACGACATTCTGATGAGGCTCGTCGAAATCGGCTTCGGCGTAGGCCCGGGCCTGTTCTTCCTCGATCATAAGTTCCAGTTCGGTAATACGTTCCATCGCTGATATCATGCGGCGACAGCCCCGATCAGGGCGACGCTTTCGCCAAATCCGCCGTCACGCCGGAAAGTCCGTGGATTACCCGGGCCAGACGGTCGTAGTCCAGCTTTTCCGGCGTATCTCCGGCCGTATGATAGGCATCGTAGCGGTAAAGGGCCGTATCGGTCACCATTACCGCAGGATACCCCGCGGTGCGGAAGGACCAGTGGTCCGACCAGTCGATACCCGCCAGAAGACGCGGCGCGGCCACACCTTCCGCAGGGACGTCCCCGTGGCGCCTGAAACTCTTGAGCACCTCCCTGAGGAGCGCCCGGGAACCCGTATCCGCCACAAACCCTATGAAATTGCCCGTTGAGGGATAAAAAAGGCTCAGGGGAAACGGATAGGACTGCGACCCCGGGACGTCGCTGAAATACCCGATCGTCTCGAGCGAGAGCATCGCCCGGATCCGCTCCCCCCTTTTCCGGGCCCGGCGGGCATAGACAAGACTTCCCATTTGGTCCGTCTTGAAATACGGGGGTTCCTCGTTGACAAAGGCAACGAACCGCAGGGTACGGCCCGGCACGGCATGACGAAACAGGCGGGCAAGTTCCAGGAGCCCGGCAACACCCGATGCGTTGTCGTTTGCGCCGGGGCAGTCGAAAACGGAATCGTAGTGGGCGCCGATGATAACGATTTCATCCCCGGGCAGGGTTCCGCGCCGCTCGACTTCGATGTTATATACCGCTTTTCCCTCGGCTGAAAACTCCTGCAACGAAACCTGGTAACCGTATTCCGTCAGCTCTTCGGAAATGTATTTCCGGGCCTGTTCGAGTGCTGCGTATCGTCGCAGGTTCCGTTCGCCGATACGGCCTGCCAATACGACTACGTGGTCTTTGAGGCGGCCGGAAAGGTCGCTTATGATCTCCGGCGTCGCTTCGTTTCTTCGTTCGTCGTTCATATCCGTTGCGGGCCGACATGCGGAACTGCTCGCTACAACCGCAAGAGTTGCAAAAACCAAGGCCGCCTCACGGCGGCTCCTTCGCGCCCGACCCCACAGCGACGGTCGCAAACGGTTACGGAATGTCCCCCGCCGGGCATGGACCCGGGCGGGCGACGCTGACCCCGGTCGCATAAGCCTCGCACTCGTTTCCGTACGTCGCACCGTCGCAACCGCAGACGGGCGGGTAGATTTCGGGACACACCCCCGGCCCGCGGGGTTCGCAGACGCCCGTTCCCCCGCACCGCCCCACCGGTTTTCCGCAAAACTCGTCGGCGCTACACTGGGCATTCTCCACGCAAAGAGGCTCCCCGCAGGGGACCCCCGATTTCACCAAGGTCGATCCTCCGTTTCTTGCGGACCCTCACAGGGATTTCCGCGGCAACCTGATCGCCGACTCTTACAGCGAGAACCCACGCCCCTTCCGGAACGTAGAGAAGGGCGAACTCGCCGCCGTCGTCCGTTATCGCGACGAACGACAGTCCCTTGATATAGACCATCGCCCCGGACGCCGGCCCGCCGTCGGGGCAGACGACTGCTCCCATCACAATGCCGGAATGTCTGAGGTAATCTTTCGCGGTGGGTGGTTCCCGCTCTTCGTCGGGACTGGCAAATACCGTTGAGACAAACAGCAGGATACTCGCCGTGAGCAGGATACAAAAACCTTTCTTCATCTCTTCCCACCTTCTATCCTGCAACCTTGACGGAAAACCGCCCGATCCCCACAGGTATAATGCCGTTGTTGAGCACTCCCGTCAAGACGTTTCATTTATTCGGAGGACTAGTTTGGGCCGCAAAGTGAACGGGCGGGAAAAAACGTCGGCCCGTCTGCGCCCGCGGGCGTCAATCGTCAATCGCAAATCCTCCGTGCGGCGGATCTTCTTGATCGCTTCGGAACCCGCAATCTGCTATCATGGTGCCACACCGTGAGCGTCGTTAACCGCACAACACCCAATCGCGGGCAAGGAGAAAATTATGGCGTACGGTACACTGTTCGTACGAACGAGTTTCGCGGTACTATTCGGTCTTTTACTTGGAACGACGACCCCACGAGCCGCTACATCGCCTGAACCGATCGATACCACGCTCGAGATCGTCAACCCGGTGTTCCTGTATCCCACCGTCGACTTTTTAACTCCCGTTTCCGTCCCCCTCAGCCTTGGCCCGGATATCGTATCCCCGGTTCCGCCGGGGGAACTACTGTATCCTCCCGCCCCGCAGGTGAATATCCCGGATGTGTTTACACCCTGGCGCCCCTCCGACATTGCACTGGTACCGGGGGTAATCGATATCGGAACACTCATTGAACCGGTGGGGCCCTTCGATCTCCTGATAATCGCCGACGAAGATTTCACGGATGCTCTTGAACCCCTCGAAACTCACAAAGAACATACTGATATCACGACCCGGATCTATAGCTGGCAGTACCTTGTCGATCGTTTCGACAGTCAGGGCAGGGACGATCCCGAGCGCCTGAAAAAAGCCATCGCATCCTTCAAGCAGGGGTCCGGAATTAAATACGTTATGCTCGTCGGCGATTCGGACCGGCTTCCGGTCCGTTATTGCAGAACCTACGACCCGAACCACTGGGGACACGGGTACGCACCCTCGGATCTCTACTACGCCGACCTTTACAAGGCCGACGATACCTTTGACGACTGGGACGGTGACGGTGACGGCGTCTTCTGCGAAATGAACACGGGGAGTTGGACGGCGAACTCGACGCTCAGCGCTATCAACCTGGACGGCGTCGATCTCTACCCCGATGTCGCCGTGGGCCGGGTCCCGGCCTCCACCGCGGCGGAAGTGACCACCTACGTCAACAAGGTGATCGACTACGAGTTTTCCGCCTATCGGGCGTCGTGGTTCGAGAAGGCGGTTCTCGTCGTGCCCGGTTATGTCGGCGACGGCGATGTATACGACGATTACCCGGGAAGCTGGGAAGCAAAGGAAGACACGGCCGAACACCTCGCCGCCACGGGTGTGACGTCGACCAGGCTGTACGACAATCGCATTCGGGGGATGACTGACGGTCTCGGAGACGCCACCCCCTCCTCCACCACGGTGGCCGCCGCGCTCAACGACGGGGTCGGCTTCGCCAATTTCTCCGGCCATGGCGGCCCCACGATCTGGGGAAGCGCTCTGGGACTCGGTGACGTAAGCGGCCTCACGAATACGGGTAAACTTCCCGTCGTATTCGCGGCGGCCTGCAGTACGGCCCGTTTTCATTTTGAAACTACCTGGCTGGACACGTCGGGCGACGTCTTCGTTCAAAGCTGTCCGGGGGGGCAATGCTGGCCCGCCGACATCAGTGCCCAGGCCCGGCCCGAACCGGCGGCCGTACAGCGGAAAGCCGACGGCACGAGTTACGATCTCGATTCCCTTGCCGAAGAGTTTCTCGTGAAGGGGGAAAACGGCGCTATCGGCTATATCGGGGCTTACACCGGTACCCAGGGGGGAAGTCAGTATCTCGACCGATACTTTTTCGAGGGATACCGTCACAGCATGAAACCCCCGCCGCTCGGGTATCTCTGGAACTACGCGGTCAGGAGGTATATCGAAAACGACTTCCACATTAATTTCGCCGATACTTCGGACTGGTATCCGCCGGCACTCTTTCATCACATCCAGAAATACATGCTCTTTGGCGACCCCTCGCTTCGGGTGGGCGGGGTGTCCCGCGTTCAGCGGGACGACTTCGCCGGCAGCTACGAGATGATCCACGACGGGTGGCAGGGCAATCTTGTCCTGAACAAGGAGGACGGGGATTTCATCGAATCTATTCCGAACATGGGCGGCAGTTACACAGGGAGTGACAACAAGGCACACGCGGTATGGGGCTATGTGCGAACCGCGACCTACCCCGTTCCGGCGAGTTGGGGGCCGGACCACAAGATAGAATTCCGCGTGGATTTCCCGGACACGCCGTCCACGGCGGACGACCAGAAGTTCGACGCTTACCTCTTCAGCTGGGAGCCTGGAACCATGGCCGGGATCACCTGGTGGAACGGCACGCCTTTTGGATTTTACGCAGGGCAAAACGGCGTCTTCCGGGGCGGACCCGATTTTACGCCGGGGGCCGTGTCAATAGACGATTTTCTCGGAACCTATGCAATGAATCACGACGGATGGAACGGGACGCTTGAGCTCAGGGAAGTCACAGGGCCCCGGTTAGCGGGCTCCGCAAACCTGACAGGCACCTATACCGGAAGCGACGGCAGGAGCCACGCCGTCCGTGGTTTCGTCCGCGGTCCGTCCCAATCCATGCCGACGGACTGGGGTCCGGACCACAAGATCGAGTTCTACGTCGACTTCGCCGACACGTCGCCCACCACCGACGATCAGAAATTCGAGGGGTACCTCTTTACCCAGACGAAAGACGGGATGGCGGGGCTCACGTGGTGGAACGCCACCCCGTTCGGCTTTTACGGCGAAAAACGGATACCCCCGACACCGATGGTTCTTGCAAACGGCGCCGGATCGATTCGCGTGTCCGCGGGAGTCCCGGTATCCGTAACCGTCCAGGCGGACGACGGACGTCTGATGGAAGGATCGTACGACTGGTGGCTTGCGGCCTACACGCCCTACGGGTGGTTCTCCTTTTCATATCCGGCGGGCTATCAGCCCGGCATCCATGCGGCGTTTCAAGCGCCTTTGGTTTCGCTTGCAACCCCCATCGAGGTTCTCAACCTTCCGCTGACGCCGGGTATCTATACGTTCTTTTTCGGTTTTGACGATCAGCCGAACGGCACGTTCGACGGAAACTACTGGCTGGACTGGACGACCGTTGAAGTGCAATAGGGGCCGGGGCACCCGCCTATTCGTCGCCCCCCCGGATCACGTCCGCGGTAAACGTATAGAGCCGGGCGTCGTCGGCGCGCCACGAGCCGGCGGGGAGGCCCGCCTTCCGGCAGAGTTCCTTGAGATAGGTCTCCCGGTCCCAGCCCTGCTCCACGGGTACCTGCGGGAGAAAGATCCCGCTGTGCCGTCCTTTCACAAGGAAGAGCCCGTCGCGGCCGATCTCGATGGTCCCTACCTGCGATCGCCGCAGCGGCTTCATGGGGGAAAGCACCGATACCTCGACCTCGAGATCGCCGAGTTCTCCCGGTGTCACGGGCGCAAACCGCGGGTCGTGGACCGCCGCGCGGAGTGCATTGTCGATAACGCTTCGGTAAAGTGCTTCCCTCGGTACGGTCGAACCGATACAGCCGCGCAGGTGCCCGTGCCGATTGATCGTGACAAAGGCCGCTCCGTAGGCCTTGAGCCGGGGGCTGTTGACCGAAAAATCCGGTTTCTCCCGCTTCCTGACATACAGATCGATCGTAGCGGCGGCAATCCGGTGGAGTTCCCGGCGGTCCTCTTTCGTAAGCGGCCGGCGATAAAGCCCCATGGCCGCATACCCTACCACCCGGTCCTTCGTCCCGGCCGTGTCCCCGGAGTTGGCGTAGGCATAGAGGACCCCTTCGTTGGCGCCGAGGAGCCGGGCGGTCTTCAGTGCATAAAGTACGGGCCAGCCGCCGCACATTTCCCCCGACCGTTTCCTGAGCAGGCCCTCGGCCTCCTCGAGGGCGATGGACTTTATCGGCTCCAGCATGGTGTGATCCATCGTACGTGCGGTGTCGTAATCGTGATAGTGGGACAGGTCGGTGCTTACCACAAGAAGTGTCTTCGGATGATGCGCCAGCTCGTCGGCAAGGCGTTCCGTAAAACTCGCAAAAGACTTCTGTGTCGGCATACCCACCAGGACGGGTACGATCTTCACGTTCTCGCCGAACAGGACCTGGAGAAAGGGCAGTTGCGTTTCGATCGAATGCTCTTTTTCGTGGACCTCCGGAGCGAACACGATATCGGACGCCGGATCCAGAAGCCTGCCGGCGGTCTCCCCGTCGATGACCGCGTCGCCGAGAGGCGTGCGAAAGACCCCCTCCGTATAGACCGACACACCCGTAAGGGGAGCGCGATGATTCGGGCCGAGGATGATAACGGTATCCACGGGGCGGTCCCTGAGCTGACGGTACGCATACCCCGCGACCCCTCCCGAGTACACGTATCCGGCGTGGGGCGCGATCACCGCCAGGAGATCGCCGGGAACGTGTTTCGTCTCCGCCCGGTCGACGAATTTCTCCACCATGCTTCGGAGTTCCGCGGGGTCCGCCGGATAAAAGGCACCCGCGACCGCCGGTTCCCGCACGCGCACCGGTACGCGACTGCATCCCGAAAATACCATGACAATTACCGCCGCCAGAACTCCCGCCAGGCGGGGGACCAGACCGGCCTGCCCCGCTTTACTCCCCATTACCCCGGTTCTTCTCCCCCACGGAAACTCTGCGCCAGAACATGGCCCGCCGGGGTCCGGGGCCCCGGCGGAGTCTTCTCTGAAGACCTGCCAGGATTCCACCGAGAGCGAAAAATGTTAAAAATCCCCGTCGTGAAATCATCGGCTGGTTTCTTTCTTTATCCATAACGTTTCTCCAACGGAGAACGACGGTTCAGAGTTTGTTCCGGCGACCCCGCCCCGGGCGGCGCTCCCAGAGCGCCTCGGGTCCGTTTCCAGACCCCCTTTATGACCGTTCCGCATACCGGGCACATGCCGTTTTCCAAGAGGTTCTTCTTCACATAATACCCGATCCGTTCTATCAGGAGCGTCCCGCATGCAGGGCAGTAGGTGTTTTCCGGATACCCCCTGAGATTGCCGACGTACACATGGCGGAGCCCCGCATCCCGGGCGATGTCCCGGGTCCTGAAAAGGGTCTCGACGGGTGTGGGCGGCAGGTTCTTCAATTTATAGTGGGGGAAAAACCGGGAGAAATGTATCGGCGTGTCCGGTCCGGCGTTCTCCACGATCCACCGGCACATGGCCGCGATCTCCCCGGGGTCGTCGTTCAGGGTGGGAATGACGAGATTCGTGAGTTCGAGCCAGACCCCTTCTTCCCGGAGCGTCACGATGGCGTCGAGTACCGGCCGGAGTCTCCCTCCGCAGATCCTTCCGTAGAAATCTTCCGTAAAGGCCTTCAGGTCCACATCCGCGGCATCCAGCAGGGGAGCGAGTTTTCGCAGGGGTTCTTCGTTCATGTAGCCGCAGGTATGGATTGTATTGAGAAGTCCGTACCGGCGTGCGAGTTCGGCGGTATCGTACATGTATTCATAAAAGACCGCGGGCTCGGTATACGTATAGGTCACGGTCTCGCACCCGTAGGCAAGGGCCGCCCGGACCACCTGGTCCGGCTCCAGATCCTTGAACTCCGCATCCTCCGGCGACGCCTGGGAAATCTCCCAGTTCTGGCAGAACTTACAGCCCAGCACGCACCCCACGGTCGCGATGGAAAAGGCCCGGGCCCCCGGCAGGACGTGATAAAAGGGTTTTTTCTCGATGGGGTCGATGTGGACGGCACAGGGCTTTCCGTACACGAGGCTGTAGAGTTCACCACCCTTGTTGATACGGACACGGCAACCGCCCACCTGGTAGTCGTCAAGCTCGCACTCGGTGGGGCAGAGGGTGCATCGGACCACGCGGTTCATAGTTCTATTTTACCTTGCAGTTGCAGTGCGCCGTGCAAAGGCACGGTCTTTCAGTGGGTGAAATTCCCACCC
>CAYYSS010000039.1:0-14333 GCA_964474325.1 uncultured Nitrospirota bacterium | reverse complement strand
GGGTCATGCCGGCCGGGTTTACCCCCTGGACCATCATGATCATGGCCCCGGGGGCCTTTTTCGTCCTCGGGCTTCTGATCTGGTTCGTCAGAAGCCGCTACCCCCGGGTGTTTGGAGGTGAAGCCCTGTGAATTCAGTAGATCCGGGTACGCTGTTTTTCGCGGCGATCGTCACGAACAACATCCTTCTTACGAACTTTCTCGGCCTCTGCCCCTATATCGCCATATCCCGGGACTTTAAATCGGCCCTCGGGCTCGGCGGGGCGGTGGTGTTCGTAATGGCGTCGACGGCGGTGCTGAATCACCTTATTTATTACCAGGTACTCGTGCCGTTTCACCTGGAGCATTTCCGCTATATTGTGTTCATCGTAGTGATCGCCTCCTTCGTTCAGCTCGTGGAAATGACCGTCGAGCGGTATCTGCCGGCCCTTTACGTGGTCCTCGGAATTTTCCTCCCCCTGATCACGGTAAACTGCGCGATCCTCGGGGCCTCACTCTTCATGATCATCCGGAACTACACCCTTGTTCAGGCCGTGGTGTACGGCACGGGAAGCGGCATAGGCTGGCTTGTGGCCATCGCCATGGTGGGCGCGATCAGGGAACAGCTCCGGAAACGCGCCAGGATCCCCCGGGGTCTTGAAGGCCCGGGGATCACGCTCCTTATCACCGGGATGCTGTCGCTTGCCTTTATCGCGTTCAGCGGGATGGTCCGGATTCAGTAGGCCCCAATGGTGCGAACAATCCAGGAAAACAGGGCGGCCGTCGGCGCGCCGGAGGCGCGGGCAAGCGGCAAAGGGCTATCGGCAAGGGGTGCGGAAAAAAGATGTCGGCAGTCGCCTGTCGTCCGGACCCTTCGTGCCGTGATGCGGGTTTCTTTGAGGCCGCCGGTCCCGGATTTCATGCAACTGCAAGGGAAATAGATGTTCACGGGGCTCCTTATCATCAGTGCTATCGCAGGGCTCCTCGCCTTGATTCTGGAAGCGGCCGATTCCCGTATTGCGGACTACGGAGAGCGGACCGTGGTGATCAACGACGAAAAGAAACTCGTTGTCCGCGGCGGAAGCCCCCTTCTTTTCACTCTGATGGACCAGGGCATCTTCGTCCCTTCGGCATGCGGCGGCAAGGGGACCTGTGCGTACTGCAAGGTCACGGTACGGGAGGGAGGCGGGCCCCTTCTGCCCACGGAAACACCCTATCTGAGCCCCGAGGAACGGGAACATCAGGTACGGATTTCGTGTCAGGTAAAAGTAAAGGAGGACATGCGGATTGAGATACCGCCGGAGTATTTCCGGATTCGGGAGTATAAGGTACGGGTCGATCAAATCACCCGGCTCACGGATGATATTAAAGAAATCCGGTTCAGCGTACTCGACCCCCCGGAAGGCATATCCTTTGTCCCCGGCCAGTACACGCAACTTCAGGTGCCTCCCCACGGCCGGGTTCGGGATCCTGAATACCGGGCTTATTCCATCGCGTCCGATTCCGCCGACCCCCATCACCTTACCCTGATTATCGCTAAGGTCGAGGGGGGGGTGGTCTCCTCCTACGTCCACGATCGGCTCAAGGAGGGGGACGAGCTGATCGCCCGGGGGCCCTTCGGCGACTTCCGTCTTCAGGAATCCGACCGGGACATTCTTCTCGTTGCCACGGGTTCGGGCCTTGCCCCGATACGTTCGATCCTGTATCAGATCGAGCGCGGAGGGATCACCAGGAAGACCACGCTCTTTTTCGGAGACAGAAGACCGTCGGATCTTTGCTACTATGACGAGCTTCGGGCACTGGAGAAACGCCTGCCGGGCTTCACCTACGTGCCTATCCTTTCCCGTACGCAACCCGAAGATGCGTGGCAGGGCGAAACAGGCCGCGTAACACGGCTCGTTGAGGAGCGTATACCCCGGAACGCCCCGGTCGACGCCCACATCTGCGGCTCCCCGGTCATGGTGCATTCCGTTGTTGAACTTCTCGAAGCAAAAGGAATTCCCCCGGGACACATCGCCTACGATAAATTCGAATAGAGGAAACAATCGCCCGTGTGAACCGCGTTACCCTTTTTTGCCCGCTTTCGCCCTTCCTCCCCCCGTATTTGTTCCGATTTAGGCTGATTTTCTGGCACGTTACGTGCATGCTCGTGTTCGGAAATACCCGGAGGTGTTCCCATGGCAAGGCTGAACTGTTGGGAATATACAGGATGCGGCCACGCGAAGGATAACGGGGCAAACGAAGGTCACAGTTGCCCGGCCGCGGCGGAGACCCGGCTTGATGGTGTGCACGGCGGGGTGAACGCGGGACGGGCCTGCTGGGTCGTGCTCGGTACCCTTTGCGGCGGCGAGGTACAGACGGATCTGGCCAAGAAATATGAGATGTGCGGAACCTGTGAGTTTTACCGGATCGTCAAGCGGGAGGAAGAGACGAATCTCGAACTTACGGTAAACCTCCTGGAACGCGTCGGAAGATAACCGGACCCCAACCGGGGTGTGTCAACCCCTCCTTCTGCCGGATCGCTGAATCCGGCCTTTTTTGTGCTCCCGTGCCGCCGCGGCCGGCAGGTGATAAAATTAAGATAGAGGCAGCCCCCATGACGAACGACAAACGCCTGACAGCAGGCCGCGCGTCAGCGGCAGTTACAGCGGTATTGCTTTTTGCGGGACTTCTGGTACCGGCCTGCGCGCCGGTTATTTCCCGGGAATTCCGTCAGTCCGCGGCCGGGATCTCTTTTTCGGATATCCTTCGCGATCCGGGGGCATATACAGGAGAGAATATTGTCGTCGGCGGCTATATCCTCGAAACAATCAATGCGCGAACCGAGACCCGCGTGGTCGTCCTCGAGGCACCGCTTGACAGTCTTGGCGAGCCCCTTTCCCGGGACCGGTCCCGGGGGAGATTCGTTCTGCGCAGTCGGCGTTTTCTCGATCCGGAGGTCTTTCGCCCGGGACGCGCCATAACGGTGGGGGGCACCCTTACCGGTGTGCGGCCCGAGACCTTGGGAGAGGACATCTACGACTATCCCGTTATCGAACCCGTCGAGATCTATTTGCGCCCCCCCGTCTCCTACGTCCCTTACGACCCCTGGTGGGGCTACCCCCCTTATTTTCCGGGGCATTATTACGGCCCCCCATGGTATCCCTGGTGGTAACCGTACAGGTGCATAAATCGGGTGCAAGGCGCTCAAGAAAATCCGCAATACGGCATAAAACAAGGTTCGGGGTTCCGGGTTCAAGGTTTTGGGTTTGAACGTCGAACATAGAACATCGAACATAGAACTCCCAATAGTAGCCGTGCGTATTTTTTTGATCCCGCCGGCCCTTTTTGCAGCAATTCTTTGGCAACAATAGGGTAACATTGGGGGGAGTTTCCGAGAAGAGAGGACGGTAAGCCGAAGTCCGGGGATGACAAACGGCCATAGAAAAAATACAAACGCGGGCAATCGTTTCGCGATCGTGCTCCTTGTGCTGTTAATAGGTGCGGGAACCTATGTCGCCTACGATCGGGACCGCATTGCCCGGTGGTTCGCCCATGACGTGATCGACGCGGAAAAAGCGCCGCTGGAAGCGGAGATCTCCAGTCTCCAAAACAAGGTCTCGGCGCTTGAGACGGAACTTTCCGCGCTTGCACCGAAGATCCCTTCGGAACGGATGTCCGAGGTATTCGGAAAAAGCGGCGACGACCCTTCCACCGTATCTCCGGAAGCGAACTCATGCGGGGAAATCGCGAAACGTCTCGATGCGTTTTTCGGCTATCTGGACGGCCGGGCGTATCTGAAAGGCCGTATGCGCGGCGGCGCAAAGGCATATTTTTCGGGCCTCATACAACGAGCGCTCGACCGGCCGCCGGTAATCGACCGGGAGACGGACGATCTCAGCCGGTTTTTTAACAGCATGACCCATTTCCTGAGGGTTTTCGGGAAGCACGACCTTGCAGTCATTCGAGACATACTCGTCCGGGAGCCGGATGTGCTTGAGCCGGCGTTTGCCCTCTTTTATGACCGGATCGACCGGGGCCGTACCTGCGGCGCGCCCGTTTATTCCCTCGAAGAAGTTTACGAATACTCCGCCTTTCTCCTCCAGACGGTGGGCGGCCGACTCTATGTGATCAGGCGTTCGCCCCGGGTAAGCCAACTGGCCCGGTATTATGCGCTCCTGGTGCTTGACCGGGCCAACAAAAGAGGCATCAACAGCCACGGCGTGGATATTCGCCCGGCCGTCAAACGCCTGATGTCCGATATGACGGCCTCGGTCCAGCTGAGCGGCAGAAGAGATTACCTCGAACGCCTCAGGGAGCTGGACGCATACTACCGCAAACAATACGGCGCCGAGTAGTGCCGCGGGAGGAAAGCCCGAGCGCCGGGGAAACCAGGCGCTCGTTCTCTTTGTTATATAAGGGAGACAACAAAATATTGCGGTACAACCGCACGCGGAGGATAGAGATGGGTAATACGTTCCGCAGTATCGTGGTTATCGTAGCAGTCGGGGTAGTAGTACTCGCTTTCGGAACCGTTTTCGCGAATCAATCGCCGGTAGACGCGGGTTTGCAGGCCGCCAAGGCCTGGCTTGCCGTGGTCGACCGGGGCGACTACGGCAGGGCGTGGGACGAGGCGTCGAGGAACCTGCAAAACGATCTGGCTCGACCCGAGTGGCAGCGCATCATGCGTGAGGGACGGGAGGCTGTCGGGGAGCTTGTACAGCGTAAGCTTCAGGATAAACGCTTTACGCGGTCGATTGCGGGCGCGCCGGCGGGAAGCTATGTGGTGATCGAGTACCGTACGGATTTCAGGAAGAAATCAGGCGTTGTGGAGAAAATAACGGTAACCCGGGAAACCGACGGGGCCTGGCGTGTATCGGCGTATATTTTCGGCTACTAACCCGCGCTACGCGGCTTGCCCGGGAGCAGATCCAGGTTCTTCATTTTCGTCCGGAGCTGTTTTCGGGAAATACCGAGGCGCACCGCCGCCTGAGACTGGTTCCAGGCTGTAGCGTCCAGAGCCTTTACGATGGCACGGCGTTCGATCTCGCCGAGGTTTAACTCTTCGTCCCTCGAAATGGGCTCCTCGTCGAGTTCGATCATCTTTTTCGGCAGGCACTCGACGTTAATCTGGTCGTAGGGGCAGAGAATAACCGCGCGTTCAACCACGTTTTCGAGTTCCCGCACGTTACCGGGCCAGTCGTATTGAGAGAAGATGTCAAGGACCCGGGAATCGAATCCCCTGATGTCTTTCTTGTTTTTCTTGCACGATGAAGCGAGGAAGTGGTTTGCAAGGATCGGAACGTCTTCCCCCCGCTCCCGAAGGGCGGGCATGAAGACCGAAATCACATTCAATCGGTAGTAGAGATCCGCCCGGAACTGTCCCCGCTCCACCTCCTGCTCCACGTCCCGGTTCGTGGCGGCCAGGACGCGCACGTTGGCGTTGATTCTCTTTTTCCCGCCGAGCCGCTGGAAATCCTTTTCCTGAAGGAAGCGGAGCAGTTTCTTCTGGAGCGAAAAGTCCAGGTCCCCGATCTCGTCGAAAAACACGGTCCCCCCTTCGGCCATCTCGATGAGACCGATCTTGTCGTTATACGCGCATGAAAATGCTCCCTTGTCGTATCCGAAAAGTTCACTTTCCATGAGTTCGGTGGGGATGGTCGTGCAGTCGATGGGGATAAAGGGCTTATCCGCCCTGAGAGATGTGTAGTGGATTGCCCGGGCGACGAGTTCCTTGCCCGTTCCGCTTTCCCCGAGAACCAGGACGCTCGCGTCGGTTTTGCCCACCCGCTGAATCATCGAAAACACCTCTTGGATGGGGGGTGATTTGCCGATGATGTTGAGGAACTGGTCGGAATACGGGGGGACCGTATCATCGAATTGCCTGTCCGCCTCCCGCAAGGCGTCTTTGACCGTGTTTACCACCAGTTTCAGGTCCACGGGTTTCGTGAGATAGGTGTAGGCGCCCTTGCGCATGGCGTCAACGGCCCGTTCGATGGTTCCGTGCCCCGTAACGAGAATGAATGGTACCAGGGAATTCTTTTGCCGCACATGATCGAGCAGGGCCTCGCCGCTCATGCCGGGGAGTTTATAATCCGACAGTATCAGGTTGTATCGGCCTTTCTCGAGGAGATTCAGGGCAGCTTCCGCCGAATCGCAGGAATCCACCGAAAACCCGTCTTTGGTCAGGGCGGCCGAAAGAACCCGCCGCGAACTCACTTCGTCTTCGATCAGGAGGATGGACCGCGTCATAGCTGTATCGGGAGGGCCAGGGTGAATTCCGTACCCCGGGGATGAACGTTCCTGACGACGAGATCCCCGCCGTGTTCCTTGGAAATCTTTTTAGACATTGCGAGCCCGAGGCCCGTGCCCCTGGTTTTCGTAGTAAAAAAGGGGTTAAAGATATTCTTCATATTCTCTTCCGAAATGCCTTTGCCGTTGTCTTCAACGGAAACCGTAAGACTGCGGTCAACAACCCGCGTTCGAATCCGAATTCTCCCCGGAAAGCCGTTCGTGTCGACCGCATCCAGAGAATTAATGAGCAGGTTGATCAGCACCTGCGATATCTGATTGGCGTCCACGGATACCGCGGGCACGTCTTCCGTCAAGTCAGTCTCGATTGTAACACCCTGTTCCCGGGCCTCGTGCTCCAGGAGCGACACTGTTTCGGAAACAACGACGTTCATGTCCGCCGGGGCGAATTCCGGCGTGAGGGGTTTCGCGAAGTTGAGAAGTGCCGTCGTAAGCTTGTTGATCCTGCCCACTTCATGCTCAATTATACGGGTGAACTCCCGAATGAGGCTCCCGTCGTAGTTTTCGCCGATATAGGTGGCCGCACCTCCGATCGCATTCAAGGGATTACGGATCTCGTGGGCCAGGGTCGCTGAAAGTTCCCCGGTTGCCGCCAGGCGGGCCAGGCGGTCCTGTTCGGCCATGGCAACTTTCAGTTTCATCAGCATCTCGTTAAACGCCTGGGACAGCTCGCCGATTTCGTCGTTGCTCGATACGACGACCTGCTCCTCCAGGCCCCGGTCGGCCAACGTACCGATGGAGCCTTTCAGCACGAGCAAGGGGCGAATCAGGCGAATAATAACCCCCAGGCCGAAAAGGAGGGCGGAGGCAAGGGTCGCAAGCATAAGAGCAAAAACGATAACGCGGCCGCCGGCCGGATTATCGGTTCCCATATTGGTATAGAACACGAGGGTCCCGAAGAACACGAGGGGAATCGCCGCCACGAGACTGAACGCAGAAAGGGCCTTATAAAGAAAACTGCCGGTAAGTTGCGCCAGGTCTTCCCGCCGCACGCTGATGAGGAGGATTGCAAACCCCATGGGGCGCAGGAGATGACCGTAGATCCACGGATCGGAACCGATGTGGGCCGGAAAGAACAGGAGTATCCCGCCGGTGCATATCAAGGCGTGCCCCGCTGACGACAGGAGGTAACGATCCGTTCCCGTTCGGTAATAGGCAGAGACGTAGAGAATACAGACGATACCCGAAAGATAGGCCACCGCAACCCACACCAGGGGGCGGAAATCGCCGAATTTGGGAAAGAGCGA
Source organism: uncultured Nitrospirota bacterium (assembly GCA_964474325.1). Classification (GTDB taxonomy): domain Bacteria; phylum Nitrospirota; class Thermodesulfovibrionia; order SZUA-242; family CAYYSS01; genus CAYYSS01. The sequence continues at coordinate 6,817 of CAYYSS010000039.1, read as the reverse complement.
ATAAACAGGGGGCAGGAGAAATACGGTAAGCCCGATATACAACAGGGGGAAGCGGCGTTTCTTCCAAGGCCTGTCGCTCGACAGGGCAACGATAAGCGTAAGGAGCCCCAGGCAATAGCCGAACAGGGTCTGGTACAGCAGATTGAGATCCAGGCTGTAGGCGTGGACAGCCGCGTGGAAGGCACTGCTGGTCGCGAGGATCGTAAACGCGGAACCGACGAGAAATACCCGGCCCCGGCTGTCGAGCGGGATCTCTTCCGATTGGGAGGACGTAAAGGCCCGCAGGGCAATGATCGAACAGATGCCCGCAATAAAGAACTCTTCACCGATATGGTACGCGGTCCAGTTCATGAAGTTCGTCGGTTAGTGCCCCGTGAAAAAATGTTTTTTCTTAGACTACCCCACCCCCGGACCATTTTCAAGGTTTCCACAGGCGCGGATTACGCACCGGAAGTTTTTTCGTGGCGGGATGCGTGGCACGAAAGTTGTTTGTAAGTGATTATGACACAGGCCGAACGCGACCGTGTCCTGGACCTCCGAGGGCTCCTTGCCCCCACATCGACGGTGATCGTGACGAAGGCCTTGGACGCCATGAAAACGGGACAGACGCTCCGCATACTGACCAACGATACCGGGACAGGCGAGGCCATCTCCGCGTTATTCCTTCGATACGAGGACGCAGACGTCGAGCGCAATGAGCGCGATGGGCTGGTCGAACTCGTTATACGAACGTGAACGGGCCGTGGGTTTCGGGGGCCCCGACGATACACTCCGCCGCTCGGGTCCGGGCGCCCGGAGTGTTCCATGCGGGCCAATCGTGGAGAGCGGCTGGACCGAACGGACCAGAACGGGACACGTCCTTCCTCCCGGATCATCCCCGACCCCGGACGGGGATGATCCGTTTTTTCTATAGGTCACCGGGCGGGTTGACGCCTGGCGGCAACAATGCAGAGCGAGGCGGTGTCGACAGGGAGAAACGAAATGGCAAAGAAAATAGCAGTACTCGTTAGGGACAGACAGGGCGAAGCCCTGCGCATGGCCGTTGGGCTGATCCTGCTCGACGACCAGATCGATGTCTTCGTTCTCGACAGGAAAATCGAGGAGACGGAGGACAACACAATGAACATTGAGACCATGCGGGAACTGGAGATGAATCTTTTTTCCACGAGTCCGGATAACCCGGGAATGACGCTCATTACACCGGACGAACTGGGCGAAACGCTCCTCGCATACGACCACGTGGTCCCCTATTGACGGTATCCCGTAAGCGCGCGGTCCGGACGGAAGGGAGGTTCCCATGAAAATTCTTTATCTTCTGAAACAGGACCCGGACGATACGCTGAAACGTATCGTCGAGGCCCAGAAAGCGAACCATGAGGTCGTGGAGATCGACCTCAGGACGGACGTGGCGTATTCCGAACTCGTTTCCCTTATCGCAGAGAGCGATAAGGTGATCAGCTGGTAAGGGGAAAGGCCATGAAACTCGGCATACTTGTAAACAGCGATAGGTTCCCGGACGTGATCGTGGGGCTGGCGAAATCCGCTTGCGAGCAGGGTCACGAGGTGCTCATATTCACGATGGACGACGGCACGCGATTATTCGAACAGGCGGACTACGCCGCCCTCTGCGAAGTACCGGGGGTTACCATGAGTTTCTGCGAGCACAGCAGCGATTCCCTCGGGGTGGAGACGTCGGGTCTTTCGGACGAGATTGTCTGCGGGAGCCAGTTCGATAACGCCTCGATGATGCACAACGCCGACCGGGTCGTCGTTTTGTAGGAGGGCCTCGGAGGCGCCGCGTTCCATGAACCGGCTGTCCGTCAACGAACAGTTGTTAATGCTCGCCTACGGTGCGCTCTTCACCGTAGCGTTTTTGTATATCGGCAGGGGCGTGGACGACAATACCCTCGCCAGCTGGCGCTGGGTCTTCGGAGCCCGGGGGTTCGCCCGGACGTTTGTCGTCCTCACGGCCGCCGTTTTCCTAGTTGCTTTCCGGGGGCCCCGGAAACCTCCGGCGCGTCCCCTCCTGCCGGGACTCTTTGCCGCACTCGTCGTGATTCCCGCCTGGTCGGCGCCCGAGATGCTTACGGACGCGGCCCGGTACTTTACGGCGGCCAAACATATCGAGATCTACGGCGCGGGGTTCTTTCTGGAAAACTGGGGCGGATCGATCCCTGCGTGGACCGATCTGCCGCTTGTGCCGTTTCTCTACGGTGTACTTTTCTCGATCTTCGGCGAGTCGCGGCCCGTGGTGCAGGCCTTTAATTCCCTCGTGTTCGGAGCGACGGTGATCTGCGTTTTCCAGATCGGCAGACGTCTCTGGGACGAGACCACCGGATACCTTGCCGGGCTATTCCTTCTTGCGTCTCCCTATCTCCTCGGACAGGTTCCCATGATGCTTGTCGACATCCATACGATGTTTCTGCTTACCCTTGCCCTGTACGTTTGCCTGCAATGGTTCGAGACCGGTAAAGGCCGGTTCTTCCCCCTTTCCGTACTCGCACTTACCGCGGCTCTCAACGCAAAGTACTCGGCCTGGCTTGCCCTGCCCGCGTTTTCCGCCCTCGCCTGGGTCTGCAATGGAAACGACCGTAGACGGACCCTGGAGCGGGCGGGTCTTACGGCCGCGGTAACATTTGTGCTCATAGGGGCGCTTTTCCTTGCCAGGCGTGATCTTTTCATTGGACAGATCGAGCTTATCCGCTCCTACAGTCTCCCCGCCCTCGGGGGCTGGCGGGAAGGATACGCATCCACGTTTCTTTTTCAAATACACCCCTTCGTGCCCGTTGCGGCCCTTATAGGCCTGATGCGGGCCCTCAAATCCGGGGATCGGCGTTTTCTCCTTCCGGCCATGGGTCTCTTACCCGTGCTGCTGATGGACGTACAGCGCGCCCGCTATCTTCTGCCGTTTTTCCCCTTTGCGGCTCTCGCCGCCGGATACGGCCTCGGCGCCATACGGGACCTCCGTGTAAAAACCGCCGTAGCGCACGTGGCCGTTATTACGTCCCTGGTACTGCTCTATTCGGTCTACGTGCCGTTTTTTCGAACAACCAGCATGGGAAATCTTCTCACCGCCGGGAGGTACCTGGACACCCGGGGTGTTTCATCGGTGCGTATAGTAACGACGCCCCAGCGGACTTCCCACGGCAATACCGCGGTCGCAATACCCCTTCTTGATCTCTATACCAGGGCCAGGATTGTTACCCAACCGCCCCGGCGCAGCTCCCTCGACGATGCCCCAAGGCGGTCTTGGAGCCGCGACCAAAAGGCGGGCGCGTATACCGACGCGAAAACTTCTCTGCACATTGCAAAGTCGGATCGACCCTTCGTCGAGAAGACCCGACTCGGGAAGTCATGGGTAAAGAAACTGGAAACGGCCCCTTTGCGCTTCACGTGGGAGATCGGAAACCCGGAATATTACGAATCGACGGTACCGGAAAAGCTCGATGCCGTTGTACTCATCACCAGCGAACCGGAGGCGGCGCTCCGGTTAACGGGGAACTATTCGCGCGCGGCCTCGTTTGTGGGCCGGTCCGGTGTTTTCCGGTTTAAGACCTTCGTACATTTATACCAACGGGAGGAGGCCGTTACCCGGAAAAGGAGCTGTACGTCCGGCACGGCACCACTGTCGCGCGCAGGCCCGGCGGCCCCTGTCCGTAACGGTCCACCGCGGTTTCCCGTCTGGCCGGTTTGGGCCAGCGACCCCGGACCAGGTCGCGATGTTCTTGTGCCGAACCCAACGCAAAACCCGTGTTAACGCCCTAAAAACAGAGGATTACAGGTATCGGGCAACGACGGTCGTTTCTTCGCACCCCTGGCACAAGGGTTGCTTCTTACCTGAGAAACACACACGCCGGGTTCAGCGTCACCGCTGGAGATAAGGGGAGGTTAATCCGTGGAAAACGTCGTACCAAGAAAGAATCATATATGGGCCCTGGGCATTCTCGGTTTCTTTGCCCTGGTAAGTATCGCCACCTACGGCTACCACGAGTACTACATCTATCTTTCGGCCTACTTGTGGTTCGGCTTCATTTACGGGATGTGCCTGCAGTACGGCCGGTTCTGTTTCGCGTCGGCGTTTCGCGACCTGTTCGCCGTGGGTGTGCCCCGCATGGTCGTGGGAATTATGATCGCGACGGTTCTGTTCGCCTTTACGTCGGCCTTCGTCTCCGCAACGGGCTGGAGTACGTTTCATGCCGCGCCCGTGAGTATCCATGCGATAATCGCCGGGCTCGTCTTCGGCGTGGGTATGGTGTTTGCCGGCGGTTGCGCCTCGGGATCGCTTTATAAAACGGGGGAAGGAAACGGGGTATCCCTGTTGGTGATACTCTCCATCAGTGTTACGCAGTCCACGTTCGTGGATGTGGGCGGCTGGCTGAACAAACTTGTCCCGGCTTCCTGGACGGCGTCGGCAGCGGAAAAAGGCCTGCCCGACGCAATCAACGTAACCGACGGATGGGTAGATCAATACCTGGCCGGGTATGTGTGGAACCAGCCGGTAAAGACCTACGCGGGAATGCTGGGCCTGAGGGACGATTCCGTGGCCGGGGCCTTTTTCGGCAACACCTTTATCGGCGTGATCGTACCGGCCTTTCTCCTGCTTACGGTGGTGTATTTATTCTGGGTGCGGCGCAGTTACATGAAAAAACTTATAAAGAAACGAGGCGAAGGCGCGATTTCCTTCGGCGACCACGTCCGGGGTTTCTGGGGAATGATCGTCTCTTCGAAAAGGACGGCCATCGCAGGGCTTTTCCTCGGGGTTGCCTGCGGACTCCAGATGTTCGTAATAGAAGGACTCCGCATGAAATTCGGCGTGAAAAACGCGGGCACCATCCTGGAACGACTCGGGCACGACTTCGGAATTTCCGCGAAGGGCACCGTGTTCGATCCCGGTTACTGGTACGTAACAACCCAGGAGGCCCAGTGGGTTGGGTGGATGATGCAGAAACTCGGCTGGAACAACATGGACAATATCTATTTCGGCTGGGTAAACGGCATCCCCAGCCCCGCAATCAACCCGGCGGACTGGATGTCCGTGGCCCTCATCGGCGGGGCGGCGGTAATGGCGCTCCTCCACAACGAATTCAAATGGAAAAAACCCACGCTGGAATTGGCCGTGTGGGCGATTGTGGGCGGTGCGCTCATGGGGATCGGTTCCCGCCTTGCATTGGGGTGCAACGTGGGTGCGTTCTTCGTACGCACGGCGATGGGCGACGCGTCCGGGTGGCTGTTCGGGCTCGGGATGATCGGCGGAGCGTTCATCGGCGTGAAATTCTTCAACTGGTGGACCGAACGCAAGATGGCGAAGGAAATGGCCGGGTTTGAATTGGATCTTTAGAACGGAAATGCCGTCGTGACGGAGGCATAGTGCTTCAATCGCGACCGGAAAATGATCACGCGAACAGACCGATAAAATTTAGGGAGGAACATATCATGGCAATGAAATTCGAGAAGAAAACCGAGGGAGTCTATCTCCTTGACGTGAAGGGATATGTCTGCCCCCACCCCCAGATATACACGAAAAAAGCCTTGGAAAAGCTCGCCACCGGCGACATTCTGGAAGTGTTATTCGACAATCCGTCGTCGTCGGAATCCGTTTCCGCCATGTGCGATACCATGGGCAACGAAATCGTGGAGAAACACATGGACGGGGGAATCTACACGTTCAAAATCCAGAAAGGCTAACGCTCCAAACGGTACCATGGCCGAGCGGGAAAGGGAGTAGCGAGAATGAAAAATACCCTGTGGCTGATAATCGTCATCGTATCCGGTTTTCTCGGGTTTATGGTCGGCTACAGCACGCCGCCCTTTATGGAAGTGGGATTCGGCGTGGGCGGCCATGGGGCCGCTGTCGAGAGTCTGTCGGATGAAGAAATGCTGAAACAATACGAAGATCTCTACCGGGACGACGATGCGTCGGGCGAGCAGTAGTAAGGGGAGGAAGGCATGAAATCGGTTGCATGGTTTGTTATCGCCGTCACCGTCGGGCTCGCCGGCTTTGCGGGAGGGTATGTTGTCTCGGCCGAGACGGGGACCGAACCCGGGTATTTCGACGCGGTGGAGGCCGCGGGTTACGGCGGCGGCGGAGAAATCAAGATAGAAGGTATCAGCGACGAGATGGCCGACTACTACAAAGACCTCATGGGCGACGAGGAGTAGCAGGGCACTTCGCAACCTTTCTGCATCTCAGGCGATCGGGGCGGTGTGCCGCCCCGTCGCCGTCAAGCCGTGGAGATAAGACCAAGAGGAGTCGGGGATGAAAAAAATACTCGTTGCAGTAGACGATACCAAGGGTTCGATTCCTGCGGTCGACACGACAGTGAAGTTGTTTCCCTGCGTGCGACCGGAGGCCATCGTTCTCCTTTACGTACAGAAAATCGAAGGCCGTTCGCTTATGGACGACGTCCTGCTCAGCCGTTCGGAGGTCGAGACACTCAAGGAATCCCTCGAGGGGACCGAGCACCAGGACAAGCTTGACCGACGGGCGGAGAGTGTTATTGCCTATTTCAAGAAACGCCTGGAGGACAGCGGGATCCAGGGCGTACAACCGACGATTCGAGCCGGGCACCCCGCCGAGGAAATCCTCAAGGTCGCCCGGCAGGAGGGGGTTGATATGATCGTCTTGGGGTGCCGGGGCCGGCGATTGCACAATATCTTCATGGGCAGTGTGAGCCGTGAAGTCGCAAACGGCGCCGACGTCCCGGTCCTGATCGCCAAATAACGGGAATAGGAACCTTGCCGTTGCATAAAATACGGGGCCGACGGCCTCAAAAAAATCCGCTTCGCGGCATGAAGGCGATAGGCGAGAGGCTATGGG
>CAYYSS010000038.1:0-14392 GCA_964474325.1 uncultured Nitrospirota bacterium | reverse complement strand
GAGGCCGTCCAGCGCAGGGGCTCCGCCAGCTGCCGTACCAGGGCCTCGCGGATCTCCCCGGCTTTCCGTATGGGTTCCGCCGAGGCGTTATCGTACACGGGGAACGCTCCGTCCCTGATCTCGATCCGCGCAAGTTCCTCACCGAACTTCCGTGCGGCGGGCTCCATGAGCGGGCAGTGAAACGGCCCGCTCACCGCAAGGGGCACGACCCGCCGGGCGCCGGCGGCCTTGAGGGCCTCTCCCGCCCGGGAAACGGCCTCGGTCCTGCCCGCAATTACTACCTGACCGGGGGCGTTGTCGTTGGCGGGCCAGACGTCACCTCCCAGGTCCGAAAGAACGTCGGCGACCCGGCCCCAGTCAAGCCCGAGAACCGCGGACATAGCCCCCTCGCCCAGGGGAACCGCCGACTGCATGAACTCTCCCCGGGCCCGGGTAAGCCTCACCGCGTCTTCAAAACCGATCGCGCCCGCCGCCGTCAGGGCGGATAATTCCCCGAGGCTGTGCCCCGCCGCGGCCACGGGTTCCATACCAAGTGCGGAACAGGCGGCGTAGGCAACCATCGAGGCGACCAGCAGCGCCGGCTGGGTATTGGCCGTCTTGTCCAGGTCTTCCTTCGGCCCCTCGGCGGACAGCGCCCCCAGGTCGAACCCCAGGATCTCCGAGGCCCTGTCGTACATCCCTTCGGCCTCCGCCGAGGCCTCACGGAAGGCGGAACCCATTCCCAGACACTGGGAACCCTGACCCGGAAAAAGAAACGCCGTCTTCATCGGACCGGGTACTCAGCCATTCCCCGCCTCCCGGATCTTCCGGATAAGGAGCGGAATAATCTCGTTGACGTCACCCACGATACCGTAATTGGCGATTTTGAAGATGGGTGCGTCCGGGTTTTTGTTGATTGCCACAATCACGTCCGACGACTGCATACCCACCATGTGCTGGACCGCTCCGGATATGCCGCAGGCGATATAGAGTTTCGGACACACGGTCTTTCCCGTCTGGCCCACCTGGTGGGCATAGGGGACCCACCCTTCGTCCACGGCCGCCCGGGACGCCCCCACGGTCCCGCCGAGAACCTCGGCCAGCTCGAAGAGGTTCTCGAAACCCTTCTCCCCGACACCCCGGCCGCCGGCAACGATAACGTCGGCCTCGGCGATATTGACCCGAAGGGTCGTCTCTTCCACAAACCGTTCGACCTGCGTTCGAGATTCTATGCCCCCGGTGTCGATTTCGAGGACTTCACCGTCACCCTTATAGATCCCATCGAAGCTTTTCATAACCCGGGGCCGCACGGTGGCCATCTGGGGCCGGCGGGCGGGGGTGAGGATCGTGGCCATGATATTGCCGCCCCAGGCCGGTCGCACCTGTTTGAGATGCCTGCCTTCGTCGTCCATGGCAAGGGTCGTACAGTCAGCCGTAAGCCCCGTCCCGAGCCGCGCGGCAACCCGCGGAAGGAATGACCGGCCGATAGCCGTGGCGCCGGCCAGGACGATCTCGGGCCGGTGGTTTTCTATTCCGCGGATCAGGGCCTCCGCGTAGGCCTCGTCCTCGAAATGTTCCAGGATCGGAGAGACACCCAGAAGGACCCGGTCGGCGCCCCCGGCCAGAATCCGGTCCGCTACCGAGCCGATCCCGTCTCCGCCGAGGACTACGCCGGTAACCGGAACCGTATCCCCCCGGCGCTCCCGGATCTCATCGGCAAGAACGCGTGCCGCGCCGAGGAGTTCAAACCCCACGCCGGACAATCGGCCCTCGCGGTGTTCCATGAATACGAAGATCCCGCCGCCGGCCGACTCCTGTTCAGGCGCGACCGCACCCGCGGATTCGTCGTCTTCCGTTATGGCGCCTTCCGGGCATACGGAGAGACAGGCCCGGCAGATCTGGCAAAGTTCGTTAATAGAGGCCTTATCGCCGGCCATGTCGATGGAATCGTAGGGACAGACCTCGACGCAGGCCTCACAACCCACACAGCGTTCGGGATCAATAATAACAGCCACTACGCACACCTCTCGGTGACGAGCGCCTTTACCAGCTCGGCTACCTGCTCGTCGAGGGTTCCGTCGAGCATACGGCGGTTACGATCGTTTCCCACCGACGGGGTCGCCACACGGTCGACCCGGGTGGGTGAGCCGCTCAGCCCGAGCTTTTTCTCGTCGGCGGAGATATCCGCAGGACCCCATACCGGTATTTCCGCTTTTTTCGCCCGCATCTTACCCTTCAGCGACGGCATTCTCGGCGTATTGAGTTCCCGCACCACGGTAATCAGCGCCGGCAGGGGGCAGGAAACCACGTCGTAGCCGTCCTCCATAAGACGCTGTACCCTTAATCCCGTCTCCGTCGCCTCTTCGATCTTTCGAACGTAGGCGACGTGGGGAATATCCAGGAGTTCGGCGATTTCCGGCCCCACCTGGGCGGTATCGCCGTCGATCGCCTGTTTCCCGCAGACGATCAGATCGAACCCCGCCGTCCGGACTCCCTGCGACAGGGTATACGACGTGGCCAGGGTGTCCGCCCCGGCAAACGCACGGTCGCTCAGGAGAACCGCCTTGTCCGCGCCCATGGAGATACATTCCCTGAGGGTCTCCTCCGCCTGGGGCGGGCCCATGGTGAGGACCGTGACCACCCCCCCCAGCCGGTCGCGAAGTCCGAGAGCCGCCTCAAGGGCATGGGCGTCATAGGGGTTCAGAATACTCGGCACACCGTCCCGGATCAGGGTGTTCTTCTCCGGATCGATCCGCACCTCGGCGGTATCCGGCACCTGTTTAACGCAGACTACAATTTCCATTGATATTCGCTATCGTATGAACTATCCGTTCCGCCCGGAACTCCGACGGCGGCGTCCGGGAACCGAGCGCCGTTACCCGTTACGGGCCGCCTCTTTGACGATCGCCTGACCGATGACGTTACGCTGTATCTGGTTCGTCCCTTCGTAAATCTGCAGTATCTTTGCGTCCCGCATCATCTTCTCAACGGGGTACTCCTTCATATACCCGGACCCGCCCATAACCTGGACCGCGTCCGTGGTCACCCGCATAGCCGTATCGGTAGCGAATACCTTGGCCATGGCCGCTTCCTTGGCCGCGTCCTTCGCCCCGCCGTCCATGTGCCGTGCCGCGGCGTAGACCAGGGCCCGGGCCGCTTCCACGGACGTGGCCATGTCGGCCAGCATATGCTGGACGGCCTGAAAGCTTACCACCGGATGACCGAACTGGACCCGATGACGGGCGAATTTCAGTGCCTCGGTAAAGGCGCCCTGGGCAACACCGACCCCCTGGGCGCCCACACCCACGCGGGAACTGTCCAGGGTCTTCATCGCCACGATAAATCCCATCCCCTCCCGGCCGATAAGGTTTTCCTTCGGAACGCGGCAGTTGTCGAAGATAAGCTCGGTCGTAGCGGAGGCCCGGATCCCCATCTTGTCTTCCTTTTTACCGAAGGTAAAACCGGGGGTCCCCTTTTCCACGACGAACATGGACGCACCGCGGGTGCCCTTGCTCCGGTCGGTAATGGCCACCACGGTATAGATCTCGGCCTCGCCGCCGTTGGTGATCCACTGTTTCGTTCCGTTGAGTATGTAGGAATCCCCGTCCTTCTGGGCTGTGGTTTCGGTCCCCCCGGCGTCGCTGCCCGCATTGGCCTCGGTGAGGGCAAACGCCACCAGGCGTTTGCCGGAGGCGATATCCGGCAAAAAACGCTTTTTCAGATCATCGGAACCGAAAAGCAGGATCGGGTAGGTTCCGAGAGCGTTGGCCGCGTACGTGGTCGACACCCCCAGGCAGGCCACCGACAGCTCCTCAACAGCGATACAGAGGTCGAGACTCCCGAGTCCCAGTCCACCGTACTCCTCCGGAATATAAATCCCCATGAGGTCCGACTCGGCCAGCACGTCCACGATCTCCCGGGGGAAAAGATTCTTTTCATCAAGTTCCGCGCGTACGGGCACAACCCGCTCGACGGCGATCTTCCGAGCAAGATCACGGATCATTATCTGCTCTTCACTCAGAAAATAATCCATCCACGCCTCCTCTTTACCAGATAACAAGCGCCGAGGCCCATGTGAGCCCCCCGCCAAAGGCCTCGAGCAGAATACGGTCCCCCTCCCCCAGTCTCCCTGTGCGAACAGCTTCGTCGAGCGCAATCCCGACTGATGCGGAGGAGGTATTACCGTACCGATCGATGTTTACCAGTACCTTGTCCATACCCATTCCCAACCGGTCGGCCGTAGCCTGTATGATTCTGAGGTTTGCCTGATGGGGAATGAGCAGATCCAGGTCCGACGATTTTAACCCGTTTGCCTCCAGGGTTTCCACCACCACCCGCTCGAGAGTCCGGACGGCGATTTTAAAGGTCTCGTTGCCCCGCATATGGACACTGGTCTCCCGGGCCGCGATCGCCTCGGGGCTCGGGGGCTTGCGGGATCCCCCTGCAGGTATCCTGAGCATATCCCAGTAGGATCCGTCGGCGTAGATCCTGCTCGACAAAATCCCCGGGGAGGACGAGGCCGTCAGTACGGCCGCCCCGGCCCCGTCACCGAAAAGCACACAGGTTGATCGATCGGTCCAGTCCAGGAATTTCGAAAAAACCTCCGTCCCGATAACCAGTACGTTCCCGAACGCACCCGCCCGGATCAGCCCGTCGGCCACCGAAAGGGCGTAGAGAAATCCCGAACACGCCGCATTGATATCGAAGGCCGCAGCACCCGTCGCGCCGAGACGATTCTGGATAATGCAGGCCGTCGACGGCATGAGCATATCGGGTGTGGTCGTCGCGGTGATGATCAGTTCGACCCGGTCGGCCCGAAGCCCCGCCGCCTCAAGTGCCGCTCCGGCCGCGTTGGCACCCAGGTCCGACGCCGCCTGATCCTCCGCGGCGATCCTTCTTTCCCGGATACCGGTCCGTTCGACGATCCACTCGTCGGACGTCTTCACCATCTTCTCCAGGTCCCTGTTCGTCAGGACTTTCTCGGGCAGATAGGAACCGGTGCCGATTATCTTGGCGTACTTAGGGCTCACAAAAGGATAACCTCCCGTTTCGGCATCTCAAGGCCAACGCCGGCAAGCCGGCGAACCCGGCGGATTTGTCCCGATACGGGCCTGCGGTCCCGTTCAATCGGCACAACCCGGCCGGCGGCACATGTGCGCGCCGATTCCGCCAACGTATTCTTGTGCGAGCCCTTAGTCGACACGGCTCACCTGGATCCCGATCCGCTCGATCTCGCTTCCGATCACATTCACCAGATTCTCCTTAATCGCCTGGGCGGCCACGCCGATAGCGTTGGCCAGGGCCTTGGCCGACGAACGTCCGTGCCCTATGATGCACACCCCGCGGAGTCCAAGCAGGGGGGCGCCGCCGTATTCGGCGTAGTCGATCCGCTGACGAAACGCGGAAAACGCGGGTTTCAGAAGGATATAGCCCAGACGCCCGAAAAACCGGGACTGAATCTCCCGCCGAAGCAGAGAGACGATCGTATCCGCAACGCCCTCGCTTACCTTCAAGGTGACGTTTCCCGTAAAACCGTCGCACACCACCACGTCCACCGCTCCGCCGTACATATCCTTACCCTCTACGTTTCCCGCAAAGGGAAGACCCGTCCCGGCGAGCAGGCGGTAGGTCTCCTTCACCAGTTCGTTACCTTTCGCGGCCTCCTCGCCAATACTCATAAGCCCCACCCGGGGCTCGGAACGTTTAAGCACCATGCGGGCGTAGATACTGCCCATCACCGCAAACTGAACCAGGTGCAGGGGCCTGCAGTCCACGTTGGCGCCCGCATCGATCAGCACGAAGGGGTCCCGTTTCGACGGCATGATCGTCGCGATACCCGGGCGGTCCACACCGGGCAGGGGGCGCAATCTGAGCAGAGCGGTCGCCATAACCGCGCCGGTATTGCCCGCACTTACGAACCCCTGGGCCGTTCCGTCCTTTACCAGGTCTATCCCCACCCGGATCGAGGAATCCTTCTTCTTTCTCAGGGCCGCCGCCGGTGATTCGTCCATGGACACGACCTCGGAGGCGTGCCGAAACCCCATCCGCGGATGAGGGCGGTGGGCGTCTATCTCAGGCTGTACCCGATTACGGTCGCCGACGAGAACGACCTCGAGGGACTCGTCCTGAGCCAACGCCCGAAGGGCGCCCTCGACAACAACCCGGGGGCCGTGATCCCCCCCCATCGCATCTACGGCGACAACCATTCGGACGTCTCTTCAGCTGTAACGGATAGAAAGGCGTCGGCGGAAGCCGTTCCGCCGACAGGGGTGGTCAGACGATCTCTTCGACTTCAAGAACCTTGCGCTCGTTGTACGTCCCGCAACTCAGGCAGACCCGGTGGGGAAGCTTCGGTTCCTGGCAGGTCGGACAGAGTGAAAGATTCGGTGAGGCAAGTTTCCAATTGGCGCGCCGTTTGTCCCGGCGCGACCGGCTGTGTCGATTCGTTGGGTTAGCCATCGTTTATCTCCTCCCACGTTGTACATTCGTTTGCATGAGCACCATAGTAAATTATGATCATTGACAAAAGCCCCGGGACATCATTCCGGGCCCGCCCCGGAATCCGTACCCTTTCCGGGAAAAAGCTTGGATCCCCGCTTTCGCGACAACGACGAACAAAGAGGTTTCGACTCCGTATCCGTTAGTATCTCTACGTACGACCACCCTTGGACGGGGCACGTAATTGTTCCAGTACCGCAAAACGGGGATCTCCCACGGAGCGGTGACATGCGCACTCTTCCCGGTTCAGATCCGCCCCGCAGGTCGGGCACACCCCGCGGCAGTCGTCCCTGCACCGGGCCCCCATCGGGATCCCGAGCAGTACCTGTTCGGCCATGACCGCACGGGTATCGATCGTATCCCCGGTATAGAGGACGACGTCGAGTTCCGATCGGGTGAGTTCGTGATCCGACCGGCCCCGCTTATCCGGCACCGACGTCTCGGGACGATACTCCACGCAGAACTCCCCCCGCACCTCATGGGGAAACTCGTCAAGGCAGCGGCCGCAGACCAGGTATACCCGTGCAGAAACCGTACCCTGTACCACGACCCGGTCGTCCACCTTGGTCAGGCGCAGATCCGCCCGGGCGCGGCCCTCGAACCTCACACCGCTTACGTTAAGGGCTTCTTCCGGCTGAATCCTCAATCCCTCTGGGGGAATATCCGCCACCCTGATCAACATATCAAAGACCTCTTGCCGAATAGGGATTATAGTGACCAGCCGCCGGACATGTCAACGGGCGCGACGCGCCCTACCTCTTAAAAGTAATCAACACATCCCCGGTCTCAACGGCCGTCCCGGCCGAGACCTTGACCGACTCAACCACCCCGTTGCAGGGCGACGACACGCCGGACTCCATCTTCATGGACTCGATAACCACCAGGTCCTGTCCCTTATACGCCCGGTCACCCTCGTTTACGAGGACGTTGACGACCATGCCGGGCAGGGGTGAACGGAGGACATCGTCCTGGGCCCCTTTGGTTTCCTTCGGCATGTATTGGGCCAGTTCCCACTCCCGGGGCGTGTAGATCTCGAAAATCCGGCTGATCCCGCAGTAAGCGGCCCAGATGAAGTTTTCCCGGTATTGGAGCCGGAAATAATGATACCGCTCGTTGATCTTCAGCTTGAGTCGGCGCCGGTAGAATTCAAAGACCGGAGAGACGACGACGAATTCCCTGTCGTTTACGGTAAACGTCCACTGCCCGCTCGCCGCATCCCCCTGGAGCTGAACCTCGAATATACTCTCCCGGCCCTTGACCACGTACGTAAAACGCCCTTTCTGGGGCTGGGACGGCACACCGACGCGGGTCATCATGGGCTTCAATGACTCCCGCACCAGATTCTTCCGGTTGTGATAGACCATGGTCGCCGCGATAACCATGGCGACGAGGTCGTCTTCCGGCGGCGCGGTCGTCACCGAACCGTTTTCGAAATGCTCCTCGATAAACCCGGTGTGGAGATTCCCCTCGATAAAGGCCGGGTGGTTCAGTATGGCGTTTACAAAATCCGCGTTCGTTACGACCCCCTCGATATGGTACCGGTTCAGAGCGTCCACCAGGACCCGCCGGGCCTCTTCCCGGCTGTCGCCCCGGGCGATGACCTTGGCGAGCAGGGAATCGTAGAACACACCGATGAAACTGCCCGCCTCAATACCGCTGTCGAGGCGCACGTCCTGGCCCCGAAGGTGCGCGTACCGAGTGACCAGCCCCGTGGACGGGAGAAAGTTTCTGCTCGGATCTTCCGCGCAGACCCGGGCCTCGATGGACCATCCCTCAAGCTTCACGTCGTCCTGGGCAATGGGGAGCCTCTCCCCCGCCGCCACCCGCAACTGGAGTTCCACCAGGTCCAGTCCGGTGATCATCTCCGTGACCGGATGTTCCACCTGAAGCCGGGTATTCATCTCCATGAAGAAGAACTCGCCCCCGGCGTCGAGGATGTACTCCACAGTACCCGCGTTGGTATAACCCACTTCCCGGGCCAGGGCGCAGGCACTCTCTCCCATCCGCCGGCGCAGGGCCTCGTCCACAACGGGCGACGGGGCCTCCTCGATTACCTTCTGGTACCGCCGCTGGATGGAACACTCCCGCTCGCCCAGCGAGATCACGTTGCCGTGGCCGTCGGCCATGATCTGTATTTCGATATGCCGGGGCCTTGTGACGAACCGCTCGAGAAACATCCTGTCGTCCCCGAAGGCCTTGCGGGTCTCGTTCCGGGCGGACTCCAGCGCCGGGGCCAGCTCCCCGGGGGAGGAAACGATACGCATACCCCGTCCGCCTCCCCCGGCGGCGGGTTTGAGCAGGACCGGATATCCGATCCGTTCCGCGACTGCCTTGATCTCGTCCAGGTCGCTGAGTGTCCGGGCCTCCCCCGGCACCACGGGCACACCCGCCTTCAGGGCCAGGTTTTTCGCGGCGATCTTGTCGCCGAGGGCTGAAATCACGTCCGCCGGGGGGCCGATGAAGACAAGTCCTTTTTCAACCACGGCCCGGGCGAACGCAGCGTTTTCCGAAAGAAACCCATACCCGGGGTGTATCGCCTGACAACCGTGATCCAGGGCGGCCTTCACGATTCTGTCGCCGAGGAGATACGACTCGGCGGCGGGCGGGGGTCCCAGGCGGACGGCCTCGTCCGCCTCACGCACGTGCAGAGACCGGGCGTCGATATCGGAATATACCGCCACCGTCTCGATCCCCAGTCTCTTGCAGGTCCGAATAACCCTGATGGCGATCTCGCCTCGATTGGCTATGAGAACTTTCTTGAACATACTCTCTTTCTCCCCCGGCATTCGGCGGTCATCCGGCTCAGAGCGGGATATTTCCGTGTTTCCGCGGCGGCTGGGCCACCCGCTTGGTCTCGAGAAACTGGAGACTCCGGATAAGCCGGTGCCGGGTCTCCCGCGGGGAAATAACGTCGTCGATGAATCCCCGCTTGGCGGCCATGAACGGATTCGAATAGGCCTCCCGGTACTCTTCGGCCTTCCGGTTCAGGAGTGCCTCCGGATCGTCCGCCTCCCTGATCTCCCGCCGGTAGATGATCTCGGCCGCGCCCTTCGGCCCCAGGACGGCGATCTCGGCCGACGGCCAGGCGAAGTTGATGTCGCACCGTATGTGCTTTGAGTTCATCACCACGTAGGCGCCGCCGTAGGCTTTGCGGATGATCACCGTAATCCGGGGCACGGTGGCCTCGACGAAGGCGTACAGCAGTTTCGCCCCATGGCGGATGATGCCGCCGTGTTCCTGCTCCGGTCCGGGCATGAACCCCGGTACGTCTTCGAGACAGACCAGGGGGATGTTAAAGGCATCGCAGAACCGCACGAACCGGGCGGCCTTTTCCGAGGCGTGAATATCGAGAACACCCGCCAGCACCGCCGGCTGATTTGCGATCAGACCGATGGTCTGCCCCCCGAGTCTGCCGAACCCCACGATGATGTTCCGGGCGTAATAGGGATGGACCTCGAGAAACTCGGCCCCGTCCAGGATACTCCGGATCAGGATCTTCATGTCATACGTCTGGTTGGGATTCTCGGGCACCAGATAATCCAGGGCCGGATCCGTGCGTTCGGCGGGATCCGACAGGTCCAGGTGCGGGGCCTGCTGGCGGTTATTCGACGGCAGGTAGTTGATGAGCCTCCGCACTTCGCGCAGGCAGAGGATATCGTTGGGAAGCATGAAATGAGCAACCCCGCTCTTTTTGCTGTGAACCGACGCGCCCCCCAGGTCTTCCGCCGTAATGTCCTGGTGGGTCACGGTCTTCACCACGTTCGGGCCGGTAACAAACATATTCGACGTGTTCTCCACCATGAACGTGAAATCCGTCATGGCCGGGCTGTAGACCGCACCGCCGGCACACGGTCCCATGATGCACGAGATCTGAGGCACGACCCCGCTTGCCAGCACGTTTCTGGCAAAGACCTCCCCGTAAGCGGCCAGGGATTCCACGCCCTCCTGAATTCGGGCTCCCCCCGAATCGTTAAGCCCGATGATGGGGGCCCCCACCCGGACCGCATGGTCCATGATCTTGCAGATTTTCTGGGAATGGGCCTCGCCGAGGGCCCCGCCCATGATGGTGAAGTCCTGGCTGAAGACGAATACCTCCCGGCCGTCGATGGTGCCGTGGCCCGTAATCACTCCGTCGCCGGGGACCTCCTTGAGCCCCTTGTCATCGCTCACCCGCCCGGTCATCAGGAGATCGAACTCCTCGAACGACCCCTCGTCCAGGAGAAGGTCGATCCGTTCCCGGGCCGTAAGCTTCCCCTTCTTATGCTGGATCTCGACCCGCTTGGGCCCGCCGCCGAGCAAAGCCTCGTTTTTCATTGCATCGAGTTTCACCAGATTATCGTGAGTCGGCTGTTGCACGTTCAGTCCTCCCCGTCGCGTTCTTGCCGTCCGCCGGCTTTACCGTTTCAGTCGCCGTCTTCCCGTTCGGGGGCCGTTCCCGGATCCCTGCCGCAGAGTTCCGTGAGTACCCCATGGGTGCTTTTCGGGTGGAGAAACGCCACCTGCTTACCCCCGGCCCCCTGGACGGGGGTTTCGTTGATGAGACGGCACCCGTGGTTCCGGGCGCCGTCGAGGACCCCCTGCACGTCGCCCGTGCGATAGGCGATGTGATGTATCCCTTCGCCTTTCCTGGCAAGGAATTCTGCGATGGGACCGTCTTCGCCCATGGGTTCGAGGAGTTCGATGTGCACCTCTCCCACCGGGAAAAAGGCCGTCCGGACCTTCTGCGAAGGGACGTCCTCGATCTTTTCGCAGGAAAGCCCGAGCACGTCTTCGTAAAACGGGCGGGCCGACGCGATGGACCTGACGGCGATTCCGATATGATCCAACTTGGAGATCATGGCTAACCCCTGTCCCGGTACTCGCCGAAAACACCCCGGAGGCTTCCGCAGATCTCGCCCAGGGTGCCGTAGGCGCGGACGGCCTCGAGAATAAACGGCATGAGGTTATCCGTCCCTCCGGCCGCGCGGGTGAGCCGTTCGAGTGCGGACCGCACCTTCCCGTTGTCCCTGTTTTTCTTGAGTTCACGAAGCCGTGCGACCTGCTGGCGCTCCACTTCCGGGTCGATCCGGAGAAGGGGCGGCTTTCCCTGTTCCTCGGTCTGGAAGGCGTTTACTCCGACGACGATCCGCTCGCCCCGCTCGATCTCCAGCTGGTAATCGTAGGCGCTGTTTTCAATCTGCCGCTGTATGAACCCCTCCTCAATGGCGGCGACCACGCCGCCTGCGCGGTCGATGGTGCCGATCAGTTCCGACGCCCCGTTTTCTATCCGGTCCGTGAGGTCTTCAATGAAATACGACCCGCCCAGGGGATCGATCGTATCCCCCA
The DNA here is from genome assembly GCA_964474325.1 of uncultured Nitrospirota bacterium. Taxonomy (GTDB): domain Bacteria; phylum Nitrospirota; class Thermodesulfovibrionia; order SZUA-242; family CAYYSS01; genus CAYYSS01. The sequence goes on along the minus strand of CAYYSS010000038.1, from coordinate 2,590 downwards.
CGCCGGACTCGAATGCCACGACCTGCTGGGTCCTGAGCGCGATGCGTACGGAATCTTCCGTGGGAAGGGCCAGAGCCTCGTCCCGGGAGTTCGTATGGAGCGACTGGGTCCCGCCGAGGACGGCGGCGAGGGCCTGGATGGTCACCCGGACGATGTTATTGTCGATCTGCCGGGCCGTCAGGGTGTTGCCCGCGGTCTGTGTGTGGAACCGGAGCATCATGCTCGCCGGGTCCGTCGCCCCGAACCGTTCCTTCATGATCCTTGCCCAGAGACGGCGGGCCGCCCGGAACTTGGCCGCCTCCTCGAGGAGATCCGACGAGGCGTTAAAGAAGAAGGAGAGCCGGCGGGCAAAGGAATTCAGTTCAAGGCCCGCGTCCAGCGCGGCCTGGACATAGGTAATGCCGTTTGCCAGGGTAAAGGCCACCTCCTGGATCGCCGTAGACCCGGCCTCCCGTATGTGATACCCCGATATGGAGATCGTATTGAACAGCGGGGCGTTTTCGGCACACCACTGAAAGATATCCGTGATCAGCCGAAGACTCGGGCGGGGAGGGAAGATATACGTCCCCCGGGCCACGTACTCCTTCAGGATATCGTTCTGTATGGTCCCCCGGACTTTTGTGCTTTCCACCCCCTGTTTTTCCGCAACCGCCACGTACATGGCAAGCAGTACGGAGGCCGGGGCGTTTATGGTCATGGAGGTCGACACCCGGTCCAGCGGGATCCCGTCGAAGAGGAGTTCCATGTCCTCCAGCGAGTCGATGGCAACCCCCACCTTGCCCACTTCGCCCTCGCTCAGGGAATCGTCGGAATCGTAGCCGATCTGGGTGGGCAGATCGAAGGCCACGGAAAGCCCGGTGGTCCCCTGGTCCAGCAGATAGCGGTAGCGTTTATTGGACTCCGTCGCGGTTGAGAACCCCGCGTACTGCCGCATGGTCCAGAGCCGACCCCGGTACATGGTGGGCTGTACCCCCCGGGTAAAGGGGTAGCGGCCGGGAAACCCCAGGTTCTTCTCGTAATCGTCGTCGATGGGATCGGGAACGGCAAGGCGGACGACCGGGTCGCCCCCGTGGTTCGTAAACCGTTCTTTCCGCTCCGGGAACCGCTCGAGACTCTTTTTGAGTTCGCCTTCTTCCCACTCCCTGAGTTTGCCGTACTCGGTCATAACACTCCCTCGTCAAACAGGCTTCCCGGAACCGGATTCCGCACCGTATTCCTCGATAATCCGTATCGCCCGGAGGCGGGGATCACCCCGTCGGTCTCCGGCGCGGGCCTCGATCTTTTCAAGGAGCCGCGGTCTCAGCAGTTCAAGCGCCCAGTCAAGGACTTCCAGGTCATAGGCCCGGGCCCGCCGTTTGCCCCGCTCCCCCGCCCGGCGGTGCTCGGCGTCGATCGCCGATACGGCCTCCAGGAGTTCGTCGATCCCCCGCCCGTCCGAGGCCACGGTCGTACAGACACGGGCGGTGGGACGCCCGCTCCTGCTCCGCTCCCGTGCCACGGCCTCCATGTCCATGGCGAGGGTCTCGGCACCCGCACAGTCGGCCTTATTGACAACAAGCACATCGACCACCTCGAGAAGCCCCGCCTTCATGGCCTGAATATCGTCGCCGAGCCCCGGTGCGAGTACCAGGGCGGTAATATCCGCCAGGCGGATCACATCCATCTCCGCTTGGCCCACGCCCACGGTCTCGATGATGATCGGCGAACACCCCACGCTCGCCATGATCCGCACCACCGCACCGGCCGAGGCGCAGAGCCCGCCGAGACGCCCCCGGGCCGCCATGGAACGGACGATCACCCCGGGATCGAGGGCGTGGTCCATCATCCGGACCCGGTCGCCGAGAAAGGCGCCGCCCGAGATCGACGACGAGGGATCCACGGCCACAACCCCTACACGCCGCCCGGCCGCGCGGTACCGGCCGATCATCCGATCGGTCAGGGTCGACTTGCCGCCCCCCGGGGGGCCCGTAATCCCCACGACGAGGGCCTCCTCGATACGCCCCTCGTCCAGCGAGGCAAGAATCCTGTCGGAACGGGGATCGCCGTCCTCCACCAGGGATATGGCCCGCGCGATGGCCCGGGGCTCAAAGTTGTTCAAGCCGCGGATCAGGGTATCGCTGTCCATCCTCACGGGCCCCCGTTGCTAATCGGGCGAACGGCCCCGGTAGTGGCTCTCGCAGGCACGCCGGAAAGCCGCGATGATCTCTTCGGCCGGGGTCCCCGGGGTGAAGACCTCGTTGATCCCGGCCGACTTCAGCCCCGGGATGTCTTCATCGGGTATCACCCCGCCGCCGAGTACGGGTATATCCCCCGCGCCGGCGTTGCGAAGGGCCTCGACCACGGCGGGAAACATCCGCATGTGGGCCCCCGAAAGGGACGAGAGTCCCACGGCCGCCACGTCCTCCTGGATCGCCGCCGAGGCAATCTCCTCGGGTGTGCGCCGGATACCCGTATAGACCACTTCAAACCCGGCGTCCCTGAGCGCCCGGGCGATAAACTTCGCGCCCCGGTCGTGCCCGTCGAGCCCGGGCTTGCCCACCAGCACCGAATATTTTCTCTTCCCTTCGTTCATACGCGCACCCCCGGTACC
>CAYYSS010000037.1:0-14431 GCA_964474325.1 uncultured Nitrospirota bacterium | reverse complement strand
ACCATATCGCGAGCGTGAAGGAGCGGGAAGAGATCATCAAACTTGCCCGTACCAATCCCCAGGAATACGTAAAACAGCTCAGGGACTGGAGCAACGCCCGGATGGACCGGCTGAGGGAGGAAGGCTGGCGCAAGGCGAGGGTGCCGGCGGGGGCAGTGTAAGCGCGGACACCCCCGGCAAAGGCGGAGAATCCCTTTTTCAGGAAAGGGCGAGGGGCGGTTTGTCCTTATATTCCGGACAGTTGCAATTTTAACTCATGTTTTATTGCAAAGGGCCGAAGTGGTTGATAGAATAGGCCGAAGTGCGCTCCGGAGGGCGCATTGCAGAGGAGAAAGAGAGGTTTTGTGTGAAAGCAGTTGAAATAAAACCGGATATCTACTGGGTGGGAGGCATCGACTGGACGGTCCGGGACTTCCACGGATACGTCACGCCGTTCGGCACGTCCTATAACAACTACCTCATCATGGACGAGAAGGTGACCCTGGTGGATGCGGTGAAAAACGAATTCATACCTACGTCCATCGACCGGGTACGAAGTGTCGTGGATCCGGCGAAGATCGAAGTTCTTGTGGTGAACCATATCGAGATGGACCACGGGGCCGTCGACCGTATCCTCCAGTATGCGCCGGATGCGGAGATCTATATAACGAAGAAGGGCAAGGAGGGACTGGAAGAACATTTCGACATTTCAGGCTGGAAACTGAACGTCGTCAAGACCGGCGATGAGATCTCGATCGGCAAACGGACGCTGAGTTTCATCGAGACCCCCATGCTCCACTGGCCTGACTCTATGGTCACGTATGTTAAGGAAGACAAACTCCTGATCAGTCAGGACGTCTTCGGTCAGCACTACGCAACGGCGGCCCGGTTCGACGACGAGATACCCCGGGAGGAACTGGAAGACGCGGTGATCGACTACTACGCGAACATCCTCATGCCTTTCGGCAAACTCATCGAACGGAAGATTGCCGAGATCCAGAAACTGGGTCTAGAGATCGACATGATCGCGCCGGACCACGGGATTATATGGCGTAAGGATCCGGGCGCGGTACTCCAGACCTATCTGGATCTTGCCCGGGGGAAGTCCGAATTGAGTGCGGTGATTATCTACGACACGATGTGGAAGAGCACCCAGCTTATGACCCGGCCTCTGATGGAAGGAATACTGGCGGAGAAAGTTCCGGTGAAGGTCGTAAAACTTCGCGTTACTCCCATGTCGGTAGCGATCAAGGAGTTCTGGAAATCGCGGGGAATGCTGGTGGGAACCCCGACACTCAACAACATCATGTTCCCCTCGGTTGCCGAGTTTCTCACCCACCTGCGGGGTCTCCGGCCCACGAACCGTATTGTGGGAGCCTTCGGGTCCTATGGATGGGGCGGCGGGGCCGTGAAAGAGGCCTACGACGTACTCAAAAGCATGAAGCTCGAGTGCGTCGAGCCCGGCGTACAGGTTAAATACCGGCCGGACGACGCGGATATGGACGCGCTTTTTGAGTTCGGCAGGGACTTCGCCCGAAAACTCAAGGATTATCACGCAAAGTTCACGGTCTGACCGGTAGGGCGTAGAAAAAACCGATCGCACACGACGGAAAACGAAAGGAGAACGAACACATGAAATACGTTTGTACGGTATGCGGATACATTTACGACGAAGAGGCTGAGGGCACCAAGTTCAGCGACCTTCCCGACGACTGGGCCTGCCCGGTATGCAACGCCCCGAAAGACGCCTTTGAGGTGGAGGAATAGCCGTGGGAAATCCTATCGAAACAGCCATCCGAATGGAGACCGACGCTATCGTTTTTTACGGGGAAGCGGAACGGAAGTGCAGTTCCCCGTACGGAAAGAAGATGTTCGAGATGATGGTAAAAGAGGAGCAGGCTCATCTGGAAATGTTGAAGAATTTTTTCGGCCTCGATCATATCCGGATGCGGGAACAATCCTTTACCGCTGAAGTCAAAACGGTCTTCCATACCATGCGGCCGGAGATGATGGCCCGGGTGGAGGCCAGCACGGACGAACTCGAGGCCCTGAAGATCGGCATGGAAATGGAGTCCGCGGGTAAAAAGTACTACGACGAGCAGGCGGCCTCGGCGACGGACGACAGGGAACGGGCGTTGTTTGAACGCCTCTCATCCGATGAAGAGGCCCACTATCGCATCTTTGCAGACAGTTTCAGCTTCCTCTCGGACAACAACGATTGGAACCTCTGGGAGGAACGAGCGATTTACGAAGGATAAACCCCACCGCGGCGTTGGAGCCACAACCAAAAGTGAACGTGGACCCGCCTCCGGCGGAAGTCGGACGTGAGACGGGAGAGGGGAGAAGTAAAGTCTTTTCACGTCTCCCGTCTCCCGTCTAACGTTTTCCTGCCTTTCACGTCTCCCGTCTTCCCTTTTCCGTCTTCCCGCATCTCATCGCCTCTCGCCCTTTCGACTCTTTTCACTGCCCCCCTACAGAGACCCTTTTCTTGGGCAGAACCAGGATTCCCGAAGCGTCTTCATAGGCGTCCCAGGGGGCCGCGCCGTTTTCCCGGTTTATCTCCTGGCCGGCCGGGATAACGTTGTCGGAGTCTATGATAACGCCTTTGATACGGCAGTTGTCGCCGATCGTTACCCGGTCCAGGATGATGGAATCTTCGATAACCACCCCCCGCCCGATTTTTGCGGCCCGGCGGATGACCGAGTTTCTGATCGTGGCGTCCATAACTACCGATCCTTCCGACAGCATTGAGTTTTCGATAACCCCCCTGCAGATTCGAGTCGACGGCCCTTCGTGAAGCTGGGGATGGATCGGCCAGTCGGCGTTATCCAGGTCGAATTTGGGTCGCTCTCCGAGCATGTCCAGGTGGGTCTGCCAGTAGGCGGGGATGGTTCCCACGTCCCGCCAGTAGCCGACTTCCTCGTAGTCCTTAAGACCGGGCACCTTGTTCTGCGCAAAATCGTAGGCGAAGAGTCGTTCGCCTTTTTCGACCATAACAGGCAGGACGTAACCGCCGAAATCGTGTTCCCCTTTCCGCTGGGCGTCGGCAAGGGAGTCCATGAGGACTTCGGTCGAAAAGAGATAGTTCCCCATGGAAGCAAATGCCCGGGTGGGATCCCCCGGCATGGGGGTGGCCTTCTCGGGTTTCTCTTCGAACCCGGTGACCCGGCCGTCGGCCTCGGTTTTTATGATCCCGAAGGCATGCGCGTTATCGATGGGGACCGGGATCGCGGCGACCGTGGCTTCGGCCTTCCGGTCGAGGTGAAAGTCGATCATCTGGCGGACGTCCATTCGGTAAATGTGGTCCGACCCGAAAATGAGTACCAGCTCCGGGCGGTGCTGACGGATGAGGTTTATGTTCTGAAACACCGCGTCCGCCGTGCCCTGAAACCACTCGGGTCCTACGCGCATCTGGGGCGGGACCACGGTGACGAAGTGGGAGCGGGCGGTAGACGAGATGTGCCAATTAACACGAATATGTTCGATCAGCGACTGGGATTTGTATTGTACCAGGAGATAAATCCCGTAGATCCTGGAATTCATCAGGTTGCTGAGGACAAAATCAACGATTCTGTTTCGGCCGCCGAAGGGTACGGCGGGCTTGGAACGTTCGGCCGTCAAGGGAAAGAGGCGGTTTCCTTTTCCCCCGGCCAGGACAATAGCAAGTATGTTCGGATGGGCCATGAATCCTCCTTGAATCGGGCGGCGCGTGTGTCGTCACACTCAACGGCGCTTACGACGTATTATACCTAAGCCGGCTTTCCTGAACAGTTACACAGGGTTTGAATGTGCTTTAGACGTTTCGGGGTTCTCCGGGAACGAGAGAAGTATGAGCTTTGACGATATCGACCAAAAGGCAGTGGAAGCGTGCCGCCCGGGCGGCGGAGAGGTGTTCTGGTTTCAGGAAACCGATTCGACGAGTACGCGGCTTCGGGAAAAAGCCCGTAAGCTGCCCGTGCCCACGGGGACCGTGGCTATTGCCGACAGTCAGACCGGGGGGAGAGGGCGCTCCGGCAGGGTGTGGTACTCGCCTCCGGGGGAGAATATTTACCTTTCCGTGCTTCTCCGGCCCGTGGTCCCGGCCGATACGGTTCCCCTGATTACCTTCGCGGCGGGGCTGGCCTGTGCCGAGACCGTGGAGAAGATCAGCGGGCTTTCCCCGGGCCTCAAGTGGCCGAATGATATATTTCTGGAAGGCAAAAAGGCGGGGGGGATTCTTTCGGAGGCCGCATACTCGGGAGGGGAACTTCGTTACGTAGTGGTCGGCGTGGGACTTAATGTCAATTCCGAGCAGACGGCATTGGAACGGGCGGTGGGGCGTCCGGTTACAAGCCTTCGGAGCGTGGCGGGCCGGATATGGTCGCGGACGGCTATCCTGTGTTCATTAATGAACGGTTTGTGGAAATGGATCCAGAAGGCTTCAGAAGAGACGGCCGCGGGCGGTGACGCCGTTGCCGATTTCTGGATCGAACAATGGCGGCGCTACGACATGTGCAAGGGAAGGCCGGTACGTGTTTCCGGGCCCGGTGGGCGTACGCTTGCCGGCCGGGCGGAAGGCGTTGCCGATGACGGCGGTTTTCTCGTACGGGACGCCGGGGGAGTGCTCCGCCATGTCGTGGCCGGGGAGGTGCTTCTGGAATCGATCGAAGGTGAAAACGATGATTATAACTGTTGACGTAGGTAATACCGACACGGTTGTGGGGGTGTTTCGAGATAATCGTCTGGTAGAGAAAAAACGCATCCTGACCGATCGCGAAAGAACGACCGGGTCCTGGATCCGTCAGTTGAAAGGAATCGGCCGAGGTGCGTGGGAGGGGAGTATTGTTGCCTCCGTCGTACCCCATGGAGATCGGGCGCTCCGGCAGGCCCTCCGGCGCAGTACCGGCAAGGTGCCCCTTGAGGTAAACGCCCGCATGGATACGGGTATCAGTATACGGATACCCCGGCCGAAGACCCTCGGCGCCGATCGCCTCGCAAACGCGGCCTACTGCCATCATCGGTACGGCGGCCCGGTCGTGATCCTGGACTTCGGTACCGCGACAACGGTCTGCAGTGTTTCAAAAGACGGTGCGTACACGGGCGGCGCGATCATGCCGGGCCTTCGCCTTTCCTCGGAGGCCCTTTTCGGCGGTACCGCTTTGCTTCCGCGTATCGATCTCAAAGGGCGCATCCCGGTAATCGGGAAAACCACCGAGTCGGCCATGCGTCTCGGTATCGTAGAGGGACACGCGGGGGCTGTGGAGCGTATCACTATGAAAATAATAGAGAAATTGGGTAAACCGGCGGCCGTTGTCGCAACCGGCGGATACGCTCGGCTTATGGCGCGCAGGCTCCCCTTTGTAAGCCGTGTCGAGCCTGATCTTACGCTTAAGGCATTACACTACCTGTTTTTGAGAAACACGGAATAGCCGGTGTTGTCTTGCTCCTTTCCTTTACTTGCCGACCGGGCGAAGCTGACTTATAATGGCGTTAAAGAGGCGGGAAATTGTGTCCGGGGGGCCGCCCGGAGAGGAGGGTCATGCTATGCACATCGAACGTATTCTATTCCCTACCGATTTTTCTGAAGGTGCGCGGCACGCACTTCCCTACGCCGTGGATCTGGCCAAACAGTACGACGCAAGACTCTTTATCGTGCACGTTGTCTACGACGTGGTGAGTACCAGCGGGTGGTACGTTCCCCATATTCCGCTCGATGAACTCTTCGAGGATATGTCGGCCAGTGCGCTCAAGGAGATGGAACGGGGGTGTCTCGACATCGTCGGCGGGTACAAGAATGTCGAGCATATGGTCGTCAGGGGGCTTCCCAAGGACGAGATCATTCGCTTTGCCGTGGAAAATCAGATCGACCTGATCGTTATCGGCACCCACGGTCGAAGCGGGATCGACCGGATTCTTTTCGGGAGCACAGCCGAGAGGGTTGTCCGCAAGGCGCCGTGTCCGGTCTTGTCGGTGCGGTTGCCGGAGCACAGGCAAGAGTAGGGGAGGGCCGGCGGTCCGGGGCCCCTGGTCCAAAGTCCAAGGGCCCCTCGCCGCTCACTGCCGGCTGCCTACTGCTACTCCCTCTGCCTCGTGCTCCATCGAAGGCGCCGGTGAGACATTGACCGCCGTGAACAATGGTGCGTTCCGGGCGCCGTTGCCGGTGTTTCCGCCCCCATTCCCTCCGTTACCCGATACGTGTCCGATCAGTGCCTGCATATTGTCCACGACTTCATGGGAGATCTCCTCGACCTCAAGCAATAAAGCCCGTGACGTTTCCCTGTCGCCCCGGTTGTATGCTTCGATACACTGCCGGGCTTTTTCGTGAAGCGTCTGGTGGGGGGCGTCGAGTTTCTGAAATTCAGGATACCTGCCGCAATCGTTTTGCCCGACACCGAAGTACCACCGGCCGAGGCGGCAGTTGTGGTGGTCGGTCATTTCGTCGTTGCCGATTGTTTCGCGCCCGTAATTCATGTTGTAAAGCCGCTGTACCCAGAGCCGATGGTCGGCCGTGGCCTGTTCGAGCAGTACCGAGGGTTCGGGCCGGGTCGTAAAATGTTCAATAAGGTTTTTGAGGTGAAACGCCGTCTTCATTACGCCCCCGAGGTCGGTGATAAGACCCTCGGCACGCCGGGTAATGGACTTGGCCATCTCCGATGTCTTGAGTATGTTATTGGCGATCTCCTCCCCGGCCGCGGACTGTTCTTCCACGGCGGCGGCTATGCGGGTAATCTCGTCGTTGGACCGGTCCACGGCATCCGCAATATCGTTAAATACCGTTGCAGTACGCCCCATCAGACTATGGCTCTCTTTAATCTCCTCTCCGGCCGTTTCCATGGATTGGGCGGTTTTCTTCGCATCGTGTTGAATCACCGTTATTTTTTCGTCGATCTCCCGGGTAGCCGCCATGGTCTTTTCTGCAAGTTTCCGTACCTCATCGGCGACGACTGCGAATCCCCGGCCCTGTTCGCCGGCCCGCGCGGCTTCAATGGCAGCGTTTAACGCAAGAAGATTCGTCTGGTCCGCAATATCTTCAATGATATTTATGATCCCGCCGATTTCGTCGGCCCGGCTGTCCAGGCTCCCGATCATGCCGGCGAGTTCGTCTGAGGTCACCGAAAGGCGGTTGATCCGCTGGACGGTCTCTTCCAGGGTTGTTCGTCCGTTGCTCGCCAGTTCCATAATGTGGCGCGAGGATTCCGACGCGTTGGCACTGTTCTGCGCGATGTTGGCCACTGTCTGAGACATCTCTTCCGCCGCCGTGGCCACCCGTTCGGTCTGTTCCAGCTGGCGATCGGAATCCTGATTTGCCTTTTCGACTTCAACCGACAGTTGGCTGAGCGAGGAGATTACCCGGGCGGATGACGAACGTATCCCGTTTACGGCAACGCCCAGGTCTCTGATCATGCGGTTTATCCTGCGGCTCAGATCCCCCAGTTCGTCGTTCGGGCCCGGGGGGACCGCATGTGTCAGGTCTCCGGCGGCTATGTCGTGCAAAGGTTCGGAAACGGAAACAAGAGGGCGCACGACCCGCCTGACCACAAACACGTAGCCCGCTATCCCGACGAGTATCACGAACACGGAGAGCCCCACGATCAGCGTGAAAAGGTTATCAATTTGCTGCTGAGCCGATTGCTCAAGAAGGTCGACAGCCGTGTTCATTTCTTTGAGGACAACGCGGTTGGCGTTGTCGAGACGGGCGAGGGCGTCCCGGTTCCCGCTCGCCAGGTAACCCTCCACCAGTTCCTTCATTGCCCTCCAGGAAGCGCCGACTTTCGCGAGCTGGGCACGTACCGCGGGGTCCGTAACCGCGGAAATATTCAATTCTCTCGAACCGCTCAGGAGTGCGCGGTGCGTTTTTTCAAACAAGGTTATCGCCTTTTCGAGTTCCCGCTCGGCCGGTACGCCGGCCGCGGTTGCAAAAAGGCTCTTACTGATTTTCTGGCTGAGCATTCGTTGCCGTCCCGCCAGGTTAATGATCTTGGCCTGATCGCTGTTTGAACGTATCCAACTGCGGACCCCGGCCAAGTTCACCAGCGCGACACAGACGACAACGGCAATCGCGACAATAGCCTTTTGTGACAAACTGATACGCATTATTACCCTCCTCTTTAATTACCCCAGATCTCGACTGCCGCCAAAGTGACGTTACCTGCTTTTTCGGCTTTCTCCGGAACAACTTAAGGCGGATTACCCTGCGCCGGAGAACTTTTTTAATAATTCTAAAGTTCTGTTTTTAGTTGCCGATGGGAGAAAGGAATTCTCACCGTTTTCACGGAAGGAAGGGAGCGTAAGTCCGCGATGCAGGATACTACGGCCGTACAGCAGGCACCAGTCAGCGGGGTCGGGTCAGGTGCGCCGGAGACCGGCCGGGCGCCGGTTCAGCGCTGGAGCGAGGGATTATCCGCAATCAGGACGTCGATACAAACTCTTATCCAGGATTCGGCGGACACGTTTCTCCAACTCGGTACCCGGCTCAGCCGTTTTTCAGAACGCGCCGAGGAACTGGCGGCCTTGTCACGTGGAGCCGCCGATCTGCTTGGAGGTGAAAATGCCCGCCGCTCCGGTGACGAAATTTCCCGGCATGTCGATACGCTCGTTGCGAATCTGGGGACCGTACACCGGGACCTCGGGGATGGATTGGAAGATCTCGCGGCGATCGTCGAACTCCTGGAAACCTCAACGGGGGAATCCCGGGGGTTTCGGAATCTGATAAAAACGCTCAGGGTTCTCGGTATTTCCACTCGTATTGAGAGCGCCCGGCTCGGCTATACGGACACGGGTTTCGTGTCGCTGGCGGAGGACGTGGAGAAACTCGCGGGTATCATCGAAAAGAAGTCGGGTCTCGTGGCCAAAAAAAGCCTGGAATTGCGAAATCGTACGAGCGAGGTCCACGGTCGTCTCGAAGAACTGTATCGACATATCGAGGGTCGGGCCGAGGGGGTGACCGAGGAGGTTCGTTGCCGTCTTTCCGACCTGGAAGGGCTTCGGGAGGCCGCGTTGACCATTTCGGCTGCGGTGGCCGCCGAGTCCGAACAGCTTTCCCGAAGTGTGGGAGAAGTTGTGATGTCGCTTCAGTTCCACGATATCACCCGCCAGCAAATGGAGCACGTTATTGACTCCCTCAAGGAAATCGAACAGCAGATAAGCGCCGACGGATGCGACGGGGGCGAGGCGGCCGTGTACGTGGGGGACATTGGGGAACTCCAGGAACGACAACTTGGAAACACCCAGGAAGAATTCGTCGCGGCGATCCGCGGTATACGGACCGGGCTCCGGGGTATAGCGGATATCGCGGAGCGGATCGGTATGGATGCCGCCCGCAGTATCGGTTCGTCGGATACGTCGATTCTTCATATTCTGTCCGAACTGGACCGGAGCCTGCGTTCGGTTATATCGGCCCTTAAGGAAGACCTTTCCCGCATCCGCCGCACCTCCGAGGCAATCGCGGGGGTAGGCGACGCGGTGGGAGGCCTCACGGCCCTGGTTGAAGATATTGAAGAGATCGGCGCCGAGATAGAACTCATAGCGTTGAACTCCCGGATAAAGGCCGCCCACACGGGCCGCGGCGGCGAGGCCCTCGGGGTGATTTCGGAAGCAATACAGAAACTTTCCGCGGATGCACGCAGTCGGACGGAGGAGGTGAGTACCAATCTTAAGCGACTCGCGGACCGTGCCCGCCGGTTTACGGAACGGTCCGGATCCCAGGAGGACCTGGCCGCCAAGTCGGCAGACGCGGTCGACGGCCTCGAGGCCGCCCTTGCGGGGATCAAGGCCACGGATGAGAAGTTTCGTGCGCTTGAAGCGGAAACCGGTTCCCGGGCCGCCGATCTTCGTGACGAAATTCTCGGCGTCTGTTCCGGGATCGAACTCGAGACGGTGGTACAGGAGACTCTCGGACGCCTCAGGGGCGGTTTGGCCGAAATAGTTCGGGAAGCCCGCGGGATCCGGCCGTGGGCAGACACGCCGGAACGGCTTGCCCGGGTGCAGACACTTACGGAGCGGTATACCATGCTGAGCGAGCGGTCCGTGGCGGGGCTTGTCGACAAGCTTTCGGCAGATTCAAGCGATGAACTGGGCGATAACGTAGAACTTTTTTGAGAATCCGGCAAGGGAGGTCAGGGATGGCGTACGCATTTGAAAAAAACGGCAACAGAGGTTCACTCACTATCAACGGCGATCTTACGGTATCCGAGGCCGCTGAATTGAAGTCCGCCCTTATGGAGGCCCTGGAAGCAACCGGCGAACTGCTCGTTGTTTTCGACGACGTGCCATCGATGGACCTCTCGTGCCTGCAGCTCATGTACGCGGCCAAAAAGACCGCCGAAGGAGCGGGAAAGAGGATCCTGTATCAAGCGCACAACTGCAAAACCCTGAGGGAAACCGGTGATGCCGCGGGTTTTGCCCGGACGGGGATCGGTATTCCGGACGACGAGGAGGACTAAGAGCATGGCGAAGACGGTTATGACGGTGGACGATTCGGCGAGCATCCGGCAGATGGTGACGTTTACGTTGAAGACGGCCGGTTACGACGTGGTCGAGGCCGTCGACGGTAAAGATGCACTGAGTAAATTAGGCTCCACACCAATTCAGATGATGATCACCGATCTCAACATGCCGAACCTGGACGGTATCGAGCTTATTCGCGAAGTGCGGGGTAATCCGGCGACGAAATTTATCCCGATCGTGATGCTGACCACGGAATCGCAGGACGCAAAGAAACAGGAAGGAAAAAGCGCGGGCGCAACGGGCTGGATCGTAAAACCGTTTAAACCGGATCAATTGCTCGCGGTCGTAAAAAAGGTGCTGGGATGAAAGACGCACATTCAGAAGTATTCAAGGAAGAAGCCTACGAACTTCTCGGCGAACTGGAAGAAGCGCTTCTGGAACTTGAAGAACAGCCGACCGATACCGATCTTATCGGAAGAGTATTTCGGGCGATGCACACGATCAAGGGATCAGGTGCGATGTTCGGGTTCGACGAAATCGCAACCTTTACCCATGAGGTGGAGACGGTGTTTGATGCGGTTCGCGAGGGACGGCTTGAGGTTACCGGCGAACTGATCAATCTCACCCTTTCGGCGCGGGATCTGATCCGGGAGATGCTCGATGCCTCCGACGGCGGGGAAGGTGTGGAGAAGGAAAAGACCGAGGCGGTGGTAGCGGGTCTCAGGCGCCTTCTGCCGACAACGTCCACCTCTACGTCGGAATCACAAGCGAATGACTCCGGCGAAAACCGGCGGGATAACGAAACATCTGCGGGCGGCAGTGCCGATCGGTCCGCAACGTACCGGGTTCGTTTTAAACCGGCCAAAGAAATCTTTGCCATGGGTTCGAACCCGCTCTTACTTCTGGATGAACTCCGGAGTCTGGGAGAATGCGTTGTCGTCGCCCAGACGGACCAGGTGCCGGGTCTCGAAGAGATCGACCCCGAGGCCTGCTATATCTCCTGGGATATCGTTCTTACGACCACGCGGGGGGAAAACGCTATTCGGGACGTCTTCATTTTTGTGGAAGACGACTGCGAACTCAGGATTGATCTGCTGGACGATCCTGATATCCAGGAGGACGAAGCGTACAAAAGATTCGGTGAAATCCTCGTAGAGCGGGGGGATATCGCGCCGGACGCCGTCAACGAGGCGCTCAATCGTCAGAAACGGCTCGGTGACATACTCGTTGAACAGGGCGTCGTCGACAAAGGAAAGGTCGAAGCGGCCCTGGCCGAGCAGGAGCAGGTACGCAAAGCCCGCCAGAAACGCCAGGCCACGGAGAACGCTTCGAGTATCCGCGTGTCCGCCGAGAAACTCGACGGTCTCGTGAATCTTGTCGGCGAGTTGGTGATCGTCCAGGCCCGATTGAGCCAGCTTGCGGCAGGCGGTGACAGTCCGACGCTCCTTGCCCTTGGGGAAGAGCTTGAGCATCTGACCGCGGAACTCAGGGATTCCGCCCTGGGCATCCGCATGCTCCCTATCGGGACGACGTTCAGTAAGTTCAAACGACTGGTACGGGATCTTTCCGGGGAGCTGGGCAAAGAGGTCGATCTGACGACCGACGGCGCCGAGACGGAACTCGACAAGACGGTGATCGAGCGCCTGAACGATCCTCTGGTTCACATAATCCGTAACAGCATTGACCACGGTATCGAGCCACCCGACGTACGAACCGGAGCGGGGAAGCCGCGACGCGGCAGGGTGCATCTTTCCGCGAGCCACTCCGGAGCCAACGTAGTCATACGCATCGTCGACGACGGCGCCGGAATGGACGCCGACGCCATACGGGAAAAGGCCGTGGAGAAGGGCCTGATTCCACCGGACGGCGATCTTTCCGAGAAGGATCTCTTCGGGCTGATATTCGCCCCGGGCTTTTCCACGGCAAAAACGGTGACCGGCGTGTCCGGCCGCGGTGTCGGCATGGACGTCGTTAAAAGAAATATAGAAGCCCTCCGGGGCAGTATCGACGTTTCCAGTACTCGAGGGCAGGGATCCGAAATCACTATTAAACTCCCGCTTACCCTGGCGATTATTGAAGGCCTCCAGGTAGCAGTCGGCGACGACCGGTTCGTCCTTCCCCTTGCCCTTGTCGAGGAGTGTATCGAACTCAGCCGGAGCGACGTAGCGCGTGCTCACGGCCGTCATATGGTCAACGTGCGCAACGAACTCGTGCCGTATATCCGCCTGCGGGAGTGGTTTGGAATCCACGGAACCGTTCCGGAAATCGAGCAGGTCGTTATTACGGAATCCGACGGCGACCGCGTAGGCCTAGTGGTGGACAATGTCATCGGCGAGCACCAGACGGTGATCAAGAACCTCGGCGCCATGTACCGGAATGTTGAAGGCATTTCCGGCGCCACGATTCAAGGAGACGGCACGGTGGCGTTGATTCTGGACGTCCCGAGATTAATACGGGGCGTCGAACGGGAACAGAGCAGAATGACGGAAGCATGAACGGCTCCGCCGTTAAACATTGAGCGAACAAATCGTACGTAGAACCGTGGGGCGATAATAAACGTTGCTACAACAAAGAAAAGGAGAGTTGAAATGAAATGGTTCAGGGATCTTCGGATGGCGGCAAAAATGGGTGTTACGTTCGGACTGGTCGGTCTTCTGTTCGCGTCCGTTATCGGGGTTTTTGAGTACACCCTGTACAAGACCCAGGCCGGTTACGACCAGGTCATTAACGAAGAAGAACAGATGAAGACCCACGCATTCAACCTGGACATTATTATGCTCCAGGCAAGGCGTTCGGAAAAGGATTTTCTCCTCAGATTCGACCCGAAATACATTGGGAAGGTACAGGAGATACTGGACCGTTTCAATACGGAAGCGGACGCATGGATAGCCCTGGAAGACGCGGCCGGAAACGAGGATGAAATAGGGACCGTTGTAAAGATGAAGGAGGCGATGGCCGCGTATGCAAAGGCATTTAACGGTCTTGCGGATGCATGGACGGCTAAGGGGCTGGATCACAAGTCGGGCCTCCAGGGAACGTTCAGAAATGCCGCTGCGGACCTTGAGAAGATGGTGCGGACCTACGATACGGAAGCACTGAAGATCACGTTGCTTCAAATCAGACGCGCCGAAAAAGACTATATCATGCGGGGGAAAAAGAAATACCGCGAACGCCTCGAGGCGTTGGTTGCCGATTTCAAGAAACAACTCGCCGCATCGGGACTCCCCACTGCGGAGAAAGAGACCGCCCGAAAGCAGATCGACGATTATCAAGACGCGTTTGAGAACATGATAGGTTCGCTTAGCGGGGGCGCCGCGAACATGGAGGTGCAGGAAAAGTTTCGAAACGCCGCGCATGCCATAGAGGCGACGCTCGACCGGTATTACGTGAAACATTCCCTGGCGGATTACTTAATGCTCCGCCGAGCGGAGAAAGACTACCTCCTTCGTGGTGATCCAAAATATGTCGACCGTGCGGCCGAATACGTCGAAGGATTGAAAGCGAACATTGAGGCCTCGGCCCTGCCGAAGGAGGACAAGATCGCCGCCCTGCGTTTGCTCGATACATATTGGAACGCGTTCAGCGCCCTCGTGGAAAAGGACGGAGAGATCACGTCGCTTACCGCCGAGATGCGAAACGCCGTACACACGATTGAACCCCTGGTTGAAGCCGCAAAGGAAGCAGCCGACGAAGAGATGCTGGCGGTCGTGGCGGAAACGGTAAAAGGAGCGAAGCAGAAGTCGTTCATCGCCCTCGTCGTCAGCGGCCTGGCGGTTCTGTTTGGGGTTCTCTTCGCCGTTATTATAACTCGGGCCATCTCAAAACCTGTGCGGGAAATTGTCGGGCTTACCTCCCGGTTTGGTGAAGGCGACCTGACCGCTTCAATCAATATTGAGAGCGCCGACGAACTGGGAACGGTGGGAGCCAGTCTTTCGGAGACCATGGCGAGAATCAGGTCCGTGATATCTGACGTAAAGGTTGCCTCCGACAATGTTGCGTCGGGGAGTCAGGAGTTATCGGCGTCGTC
>CAYYSS010000036.1:0-14457 GCA_964474325.1 uncultured Nitrospirota bacterium | reverse complement strand
GGTTTACACCCTGGATGGCCTCCGCGGCCTTGACCGCGCCGCCCATAGCCTCTTTCCCGGGCGTCCGGACCAGCTCGGCCCCGAGGGCGGACAACAGCTGGCGCCGCTCGAGGCTCATGGTGTCGGGCATGGTGAGAATCATACGATAGCCTTTGATCCGGGCAACCATTGCAAGACCTATCCCGGTGTTGCCGCTCGTAGGCTCCACAATAAGCCCCCCGCGTTTGAGCAGACCACTTTTCTCCCCTGCCGTGATCATGGAAAGAGCTATACGGTCCTTTACGGACCCCCCGGGGTTAAAACCCTCGAGTTTCGCCCATACTTCCGCGGATCCGTCGGGGACCATAACCCGGAGGGGTACCAACGGTGTGTTGCCGATTGCATCCAGAAGTGTCTTCATTCAGCGTCCTCCCCCGCGCCCACCGGCCGCCCGGCAGTTGATAACAGTTCCCGTGCATGGCGCCTCGATACCGCCGTTGGGGTCCCGCTGAGCATCCGTGCCACCTCGTCCACCCTCTCGGCCGAGGAGACCGCCTCAACCGCTACCGTCGTGGTCCCCCCGGCGCCGTGTTGTTTCACAACGCGGAAGTGGTGGTCGCCCCGTGCCGCCACGGCAGGCTGATGGGTAACGCAAATCACCTGGTGCCGTTCCGCGAGCCGCCGCAGTTCTTCACCGACCGCATGGGCGGCCCGGCCGCCGATCCCCGCGTCGATTTCGTCGAATACGAGTACCGGCGTGGTATCGTCGAGAACGCCTTTGATTGCAAGCATAACACGGGAAAGCTCCCCTCCGGATGCTACCTGCGCCAAGGGTTTTATCTTCTCTCCCGGGTTTGCGGAAAACAGAAACCGGATCCTGTCCCGGCCGTGGGGTCCCGGTTCGGCCTCCGCGACCTCGACGGAGAAGCGTCCTCCGGGTATGGCGAGATTACGAAGGGATTTCTCTATCTCCGCGGAAAAACGCTTTCCCGACCGGACGCGAAGGCTCCGCAACCGTTCGGCGCACTCCCGGTAACGGGCCTCGGCCTCCCGCACCGCCTTTTCGAGCTGTTTTTCCTGACCGGCGGGATCTTCCAGCGCCTCGAGATCCCGGGCGACCCTCTCCCCGTGCTCAATGACGCCGGCGAGGGACCCGCCATATTTGGTCTTCAGGCGATCGATGAGGTCGATCCGGGCCATAACCCGATCCAGTTCCGCGGGCTCAAACGCGAGACCTCCCCCGTAGTCGCGAAAGAAATCGGCGACATCCTCCGCCCCGGCGATACAACCCTCGATCGTCTGGAGGGCTTCTTTGGCCGCGTCGTCGATCCCGGCGATCTTCTCCAGTGCGGACCGCACCCTGAAAAGGGCATCAAGGGCGCCCCGGTCTTCATCCCGGATTCCATCGTAGCCCTCGGCGGCGGCCGACGCAAGGCGTTCGGCGTTTACCAGCTTCCTCCTGCGGGCCTCGAGTTCCTCGTCTTCACCTTCTTTGAGAACGGCATCCGCGATCTCCCGGTGCTGGAACAGAAGGAGATCGTGCCGCTGCTGCCGATCACGCAGACGGGCCCGGAACTCTCTGTCCTCTTTCACCGCGGAACGCCAGGCCCGGTAAGCCTCGGCCACGTCTTCCACAACGGCGGCGTGTCCGCCCGCGCGGTCGAGCAGTAAGCGCTGATGGTCTTCGTCGAGAAGGGCCTGATGTTCGAACTGGCCGTGGACGTCCACAATTCCATCGAGAACGGTCCTCAGGTTTCCCACCGTGGAACGCATGCCGCAGATGAAAATACGGCTCGGTCCCTCTTCCGATACCTGACGTCGGATGATCAGTTCATCCTCACCGTCGAGTCCCAGCTCCTCCACGGCCGTCTCGTTGCCCCGGTCAAGGACCAGTTCGATCGTCGCTGCCCCCCCGCGCCTGCCGATCAGGTCCCGGGAGGCCCGGTCCCCGAGAGCGATACCCACCGCATCGAGGATGATCGACTTTCCGGCCCCGGTCTCACCGGTAATCACGTTCAATCCCGTACCGAACGAAACGGTCGCGGAATCGATAATGGCGAAATTATGGATGCGAAGTTCTCTCAGCATGGGAGCATTCTACACGCGGGCGGCGCTCACGACAATCGCCCGAACACCTGTTTCCTCCGCTCTGATCCGTTAACGTATCGGCCCGCGGTAGTGTATTATAATGCGCTCTTTCGGAATAACAAACCTTTGGAGGTCAGCATGACATTACGTACCCGCCTTGCCTTGATTGTTTGTATGTTTTTCCTTCTCGGTCCCCTGACAAACGGTGCACCGGCCGAAAAACCTTCAGCCGACCCCTCGAAATGTACCGCCTGCGGAATGAAGTTTCAGGATAAGTACGCGAACTGTGCGATCTACATGAAGGAAGGCAAGCACATGAAGCGTTTCGACGATATCGGCTGTATGGTGAAATGGCGGGACGGCCAGTGTACGTCCACCCAGATGGAACTGGACTACAACCTCTTCGTCCGGGACTATAAAACCGGCGAGGAAATACCCGCCCAGGACGCCTTCTACGTCGTGAGGACCACCGTCCGGACGCCCATGGGCTACGGAATCGTGGCGTTCAAAGACGAGGCTGCGGCAAAGGCCTTCAGCGCAAACGAGGAAGGAAGCGGGGTCATGGACTACGAAACCATGGTGGACTCCAATTTCGAGGATCTCCTGGCGAAGTAGGGATCAACACAGAACACGGTTCAAGGTTCGAGGTTAACGGCCGTGATCGCCCATCGCCCAACGCCTATCGCCCGCGCCCTTCATGCCGTGTTGCGGATTTTTTTGAGGCCGCCGGGCCCGGATTTTATGCCACTGTAAGGTCTACAACCCTGTCGGGTGGTCGATGAATGTTACGGGAAGGCGGAATTTTCTCTTCAACTCCTCTCCCACGGCGCGGACACCACGGGTCTCGGTGGCATAGTGTCCGGCAAAGATGACGTTGAGCCCCACCTCTTCGGCAAAGGTATAGAGGGGATGGGAGGGCTCGCCGGTAAGAACGGTATCCAGGCCCATGGACTCCGCTTCAAAGAGCGTCGAGCCTCCGCCGCCGGAGACCACGCCCACGTCCCTTATCTTTTCCGGCCCGAAAGGAAGCACCGTACACCTTGTTTTCAGGCGCCGTTCGATCCGCGCTGTAAACCTCTGAAGCGAAACGCTCCGGGCCGCCCTGCCCCACCAGCCGATAGTCTTTCCATGATACGCCCCGAACGGGCCTTTTTTCGCCAGAGACAACTCTTTTAGAAGCAGGGCATTGTTTCCCAGAACCGGGTGGGCGTCAAGGGGCAGGTGGCAGGCGTACAGCGAGATATCGTTCTCAAAAAGAAGCCGGAAACGCTCTTTGAGACTTCCCCTGATCCCCGGGATGGGGCCCCACAATAATCCGTGGTGTACGATCAGCATCTCGGCCTTCGCCCGGGCCGCCCGCCGAAACGTGTCCCGGCAGGCGTCCACCGCCACCGCAACCCGTCTCACCGTCTCAGCACCCTCGAACTGGAGGCCGTTTGCAGAGGCGTCGTTCGGAAAATCCGCGATCCCGAGCCGTGAGTCAAGGTATGCCGTAAGCCGGTCTCTCGTCACAGTCTCCCCCTTTCGTGATCGTCCTTCCCGTTCTTTCGCCGCTGAATAGCGACATAAATCACTACCAGGACGACGGCAAAGAAGATGAGCCCCACGCTTATCTCCGAAAGCGACCGCCGGAGGAGATCCTCGTTCTCGCCGATCCAGTACCCGAGCAGTGCCAGTATCGTAACCCAGAGCCCGGCTCCAGCCGTCGTATAGACCACGAACTTGACATGGTCCATCCGGCCGAGGCCCGCGGGAAACGAAATCAACTGGCGGACGGCCGGCAATAAACGGCCGACAAAGGTCGTGATCTCGCCGTGCCGGTGAAAAAACCGTTCGACCCGCGCGAATTTTTCTTCGGAAATCCCTACGTAATGCCCCCACCGGACAATGAACGCCCGGCCCAGGGTCCGGGCGATCCCGTAGTTTACGTAAGCGCCTACTATGCTTCCGGATATCCCCGCGGCGATCACTCCCAGGAGGTTCATCTCTCCCTTGTGGGCCAGATACCCGGCCGGCACGACGACAACCTCACTCGGAAACGGGATAAACGAACTCTCCACCGCCATGAGCAGAAAAATCCCCGGGTACCCCATGGTCCCCACGGTCTCCACGAGCCAGGAGACCATGCTGCCGAAAAAACCCGCTTCAGTCACGCTCTGCCGGGGCCGCCGGAAACGTCGGTCCGGGGCTCAAGGGCGAATACTTTCACGGTACGTACCTTTTCACTGAAGATATGCCTCGGTGACGTACCGGCGCATCATCCTGTGAGTGTTGAAATAATAAGCGTTCAACGCAATCGCGCCTTTCATCACCTTCAGCCACTCTTCCGGGCGTTCGTAATAGAGGGGAATCAACTCGTTCTCGAGTTTCGTGTACAGGCTCTCCGCGTCGGTGCTGTCGAGCGACTCGCTGATGTCGCTTTCCACCGGCGGGGGCCCGATGGACCACCCCGTAACCCCTTCCATGTGCCCCTCGATCCACCAGCCGTCGAGAATGCTGAAATTCGGCACCCCGTTGTGGGCCGCCTTCATGCCGCTGGTCCCCGAGGCCTCCCGGGGCCGAAGGGGTGTATTAACCCACACGTCCACGCCCGATACGATCTTAAGCGCCTGGTCCATATTGTAGTTTTCGAGAAAAACCAGGGGAATCCTCGTACCTAACAGCCGGCTGATCTCGTGGACCCGGTAGATCAGGTCCTTTCCCGCCTCGTCCCGGGGATGGGCCTTTCCGGCATAAACGATCTGGAGTTTTCCTTCGCCCAGGGCAAGAAGGCGTTCCGGGTCCGAGAGGAGCAGATCCGCCCGTTTGTATGCAGTCATCCGCCGGGCAAACCCCAGGGTAAGCACATCGTCCTTCAATTCAACACCCGACCGTTTCTTGACGTATTGAATAAGATCCCGTTTCGCCTTCAGGTGGGCCGCCCGTACCTCCTCGTCCGGGATCGACGTGGCCCGTACGAAGAGTTCCGGCTCGTTGGCCCAGCCGGGAAGCCATTTATCGAAAAGAGTCGCCATGAAACGGCAGGTCCAGGTGAAAGAATGTATCCCGTTGGTAATCGCATGGATCTCATAGCCCGGAAAAAGGTTCTGGGAGACTTCGCCGTGTTTCTTCGCAACTCCGTTTACGTAACGGCTGAGGTTGAGGGCCAACTTGGTCATGTTGAGCCGATCCTCGCCGCCCAGTTCCTTCAAAACAGGTCGCGGAACGAAATCGCCGAGCACCTCGTCGACCAGCTCGTAGTCAAATTGATCGTGCCCGGCCTCAACCGGCGTGTGGGTCGTAAACACGCACAGGTCCCGGACCGTGTCCGGATCCCAGACCAGACGTTCGTCCCACACGGATTCGATGGGCCTCCGTTTACGGCGCAAAAGTTCCAGGGTGAGCAGGGCCGCATGTCCCTCGTTGAGATGGTATTTCTCTATCTCGTAGCCCAGGGCATCCAGCATGAGGACACCGCCTATACCGAGGACGATCTCCTGACTCAGACGGTACCGGTCGTCACCCCCGTAAAGGGAATCGGTGATCCGGCGGTCCACATCGTCGTTTTCGGCGAGGTCGGTATCGAGAAAAATAACCGGTACCCGCCCCCCGGCAAAACTCTTTACATCGAGGCGCCACGCGCCCACCCGTACCTCACGGCCCGCCACCCGGACG
Source organism: uncultured Nitrospirota bacterium (assembly GCA_964474325.1). Lineage (GTDB taxonomy): Bacteria > Nitrospirota > Thermodesulfovibrionia > SZUA-242 > CAYYSS01 > CAYYSS01. Next base: position 8,736 of record CAYYSS010000036.1, on the reverse strand, counting down.
ATTACCTGTTCGTCCACCCGGTCCAGCTGGCGCGCCGGGTCCCAATCCACCGGCAGTTCGCTCTGTCGGCCGCCGTCGACGATCTTCTGTTCGAAATATCCCTGCCGGTGCAGCAGAGTGACCGCCACCATGGGTACGCTCAGGTCCGCGGCGGATTTAATCGTATCCCCGGCCAATACTCCGAGCCCCCCCGAATACGTTGGAATATCGTTCCGGAGACCGATTTCCATTGAAAAATAGGCGATCCACGGGGATTCCTGGCCCCGGGGTTGTGCAGGAGTCATCATCATAATTTTTGTTTGCCTACCTCGACGGATGAAATGATCTCCAACTATATCGGGGCCACGCTAAAAAATCAAACGCGGTACGGAGGGGGGACACGGCCGGAGCGATTTAACATCTTTTCGATCACAATTCGTTATACTGTCTTGCAGATTTCCCGGAAAACGGGGTACGGCCCCGGTCCGAACCGGGGCTCGAGAACCAGAATAATGGACGATAAAGAACGGCTTTTGGTACTGCTCGATCACTGGATCGGGCACAACGAAGATCACGTCAGCACGTATCGTGACTGGGCGGATCGAATGAGGGCCTGCGGAGAACCGGCCGTGGCGGACCTCCTCGACGGCGCCGCCGAGCGCGAAGAGGCCCTGGTACCGCTTTTCACGGAGGCGCGGGGGCGGTTATCGGACCAATCGACGGTGGAGCGCGGTGCGACTTCGTAAACGGATTTTCTTTGGAGCGGCGCTTCTCGTCCTGACCGGTTTATCCGCCGGAACCCTCGCCGGCTGCGGGCTCCCTGACCTGCCTGGTCCGATCGGTATTCCCGGCATCGAACGAAGCGCCGTATACGACAACGGCGGCGGGATCCTTCCCGGGACGCCAGGCACCTGATTTCATGAAGAAACGTACCGGCGAAAGACGTAGTTGGCAGGTTGTAATAAATTTCGCGGCCGCCGCGGATAACGACCCTGATGTCCTCCAGGAAGCCGTTCAGAAGGAGATCAGAAACCGGCTCGAAACAATGACCCCCGCTCCCGAAGGCTATCGTTTTGCCCGCCGGAAAGAGGGACCGGCCGTAGCCAGTATCCTCTTCGGCGGAATCCTGGCCCCCTCGGGCCGGGATGCCCAGATCCTTGCCGACAATCTCATGCGCAGGTGCACCTCGACCCTGGAAGATCTCTCGCTGAAGCTCGACTCGTGCGGCCTTCGAGAGAAAAACCCCTCCGAAAACCGCTCCGGGAACGAAGGACGTCAGTCTTCGTAACAGATCACCCGGACCACGCCTATGGTGGCGCCGGTAGTGTCGGTGGTTGCCGTATCGCTCACTGAGAAAACCCGCACCACGTTGTTTTCATCAAAAAACGCGTTAACTTTCCGGTCAAGTTCGTCGAGTTCCTTCTTTGTCTTATACGGCCGTAACGGCTCACCGAACGTCTTAACCTTGATCATCGTCTTCCTCGTCTCGTATCCCGTCAGACCTGAACCACCGATTTGACGCCGGGTACTTTCTCCATCAGACTCTTCTCGATTCCCATCTTGAGCGTCATGGTGGACATGGGACAACTCCCACAGGCCCCTTTGAGCCGAACGCTTACCACGCCGTCCTCATCCACATCCACGAGTTCCACATCGCCGCCGTCCATCTGAAGTGACGGCCGTATCGTCTCGAGTACCTGCTCAACCTGTTCTCTCATCTCAAAACCTCCCTCGCGGCTCACAAAGACGCTCCGAGTACGTATCGATTATCCCTGGCCTCACCTTAGCACCGGTTGGAAACCCTGTCAATCTTACAGTTGCATAAAATCCGGGACCGGTAATCTTTTGCAACATTAAGGTCAACAGGCCGGAAACGACCGAAAAAAACGGGCCCGCCCCATGGGAAGCCCGTCCGAAACCCCGTGGATTCTCAAACAACCACCGTTGCACCCGCCTCCTCAGGCTCGTAGACGAACGGACGATCCAATTCCCGGAAGTGAAAACTCCGGAACACCCGGTGGCCGTTATAGTCGAGTACACGGAAGTCATCCGACTGGTGTACGTCTTCGAGAATCACGTTGTAGTGGTTTCCGTACATTTCCCGGCACCGGTCGATCGGCACCTCGTAGGCAATGAATTTTTCGACGCCCTTTTGACGAAGTTTTTCGACGAAGTTTACGTTTTCGACGGAACCGTAGGTCGTGAGGATGAGAATGGGGCCGGAGCCGGTGAAGATAACCGCCGCTTTCATGACGTTACCACCTTCCCTGTGGGACTCCCCCTCTTATAAGATCGTATCAACCCCGGGTGTGCATGTCAATTCTTTTCAGGAGTGCATATCAAGAGTGCATAATAAAGAATATCAGCGGACGGGGAAGACCCGGCCGGATAGGAGTCAATGGTTTTGGAAAACCACGAAAACAGATCGAACGATCCGCCCCTGGCGGGTTTCCCCCGCCGGAAGGGCACAACACCCCCCGGAACGACAGGCGTGTTTGAAATCCCGGTAACCGGGATGTCCTGCGCGGCATGCTCGGCCCGGGTCGAGCAGGGGCTCCGCAACCTCCCGGGGGTAAGCCTCGCGTCGGTCAATCTGGCGGCCGAGCGGGCTTCCGTCACCACCGAACCCGACGGCCCGGGCCTCAATGAACTCGTTGCGGCTATCCGGGACCTTGGATACGATGCGCGGGTATCAACCGTAACCCTGCCGATACACGGGATGACCTGTTCCGCGTGCGTAAAACGTGTCGAAGACAGCCTCGGCTCCCTTCCCGGCGTTCTTACCGCAGAGGTGAATTTTGCCACCGAACGGGCCACCGTACAGTACCTGGCCACCCAGGTCGGCGTCCGTGACTTCCGGGAAGCCGTCCGGCGGGAAGGCTACGACGTGGTAACCCTTGAGGAGGGGGAAGACCCCGTGGCCCGGGAGGAGGCGGAACGGGAGGCAAACTATCGCGCCCTCCGGGCCAAAGTGGTTACGGGCGCACTCCTCACCGTCCCCATCTTTCTTCTCGTCTTCTGGGATCGGATCGGTCTCGGTTCCCTGCTTCCCCTGTCGTCCGGGTGGAACAAGGCCCTGCAAGGTATCCTGGCCGCCCCGGTCCAGTTCTGGGTCGGGTATCAGTTTTACCGTGGGGCGTTTGCGGCACTGCGCCACGGCACCACTAATATGAACACCCTGATAGCCCTGGGCACAAGCGCCGCTTTCGGCTACAGCGCGACGGCAACCCTGTTTCCCTCGCTCTTTACCCGGGCGGGCTACGAGCCCCATGTCTACTTCGACACGGCTGCAATGATAATCGTCCTCATACTGCTCGGACGCCTTTTTGAGGCCCGGGCCAAAGGCCGGACGTCCGATGCAATAAAGAAGCTTATCGGCCTCCAACCGAAGACGGCCCGCGTGGTCAGAGACGGGGAGGAACGGGATATCCCCGTGGAAGATGTGGCTATCGGGGATGTGGTTATCGTTCGCCCCGGCGAACGGATACCCGTGGACGGGATTATCCTGGACGGCCGATCCGCGGTGGACGAATCCATGGTAACGGGCGAATCGATCCCCGTGGAGAAAGGCCCCGGCGACGAGGTCGTCGGCGCGACGGTCAACGCAACGGGTTCGTTTCGTTTTGAAGCGACCCGCGTGGGGAGAGACACCATGCTCGCCCAGATCATCCGCCTGGTCCAGGAGGCCCAGGGTTCCAAACCTCCCATCGCCCGCCTGGCCGACCGGATATCCGCGGTTTTCGTTCCCGCCGTACTCGTAACCGCCGCTGTGACGTTTACGGTCTGGTATCTCGTGGGTCCGGAACCCCGGCTTACCTACGCAATCCTGAGCGCCATCTCGGTCCTTATCATCGCCTGCCCCTGTGCCCTCGGGCTCGCCACGCCCACGTCGATCATGGTAGGGACCGGTAAGGGGGCGGAGCTGGGTATTCTCATCCGAAGCGGCGAGGCGCTGGAAAACGCCCATCGGATAGATACCGTAGTTTTCGACAAGACGGGTACTCTTACCCGAGGCCAGGCGGTCGTGACGGACGTTGAGCCCTTTGACGGATTTGACGCCGATACGGTCCTTCGCTTTGCCTCGGCCGTGGAACGTGCGTCGGAGCACCCCCTGGCCCAGGCGGTTCTCGCGGCGGCCGAAGAACGCGTTCAGGACCTGCCTGAAGCCAGTGAGTTTTCAGCGCACCCGGGACGCGGCGTGGAGGCAGTGGTCGAAGGTCGTACCGTACTGCTCGGAAACGAGGAACTGTTACGCACAGGCGGTGTAGACCTGGACGACGCGGGAGCGTATCACCTGCGGTTCTCCAGCCTTGCCGAGGAAGGCAAGACGCCGATTTTTCTCGCCGTGGATGGGGTTCCGGCCGGCATTATCGCCGTCGCGGACACCCTTAAGGAAAATGCGCGGGAGGTGGTCGAAGGGCTTCACAGGCTCGGGCTTTCGGTGGTCATGCTGACCGGCGATAACCGGCGAACCGCTGAGGCGGTGGCACGCCGGGCCGGGGTCGATCGTGTCATGGCCGAGGTCCTCCCGGACGATAAATCGCGGGAAATCCGGAAACTTCAGGAGGAAGGCCGGGTCGTTGCCATGGTGGGCGACGGCATCAACGACGCTCCGGCCCTCGCCCGGGCCGATGTGGGAATCGCCGTGGGAACCGGAACGGACGTGGCTATGGAAGCGAGCGATATAACCCTCGTGGGGGGAAACCTTAACGGCGTGAGTCACGCGTTTCAGCTTTCCCGGGCCACGATCCGGAATATCCGCCAGAACCTGTTCTGGGCGTTTGCCTACAACGTGACCCTGATTCCCCTGGCCGCCGGGGTCTTCTATCCTCTCCTCGGGGTACTCCTGAGCCCGATCTTCGCGGCGGGCGCCATGGGGATGTCCTCGGTGACCGTAGTCACGAACGCACTACGCCTCCGAAATTTCCGCCCCGGATAAGATCGCCGGTCGCCCGACCCTGCCCGCATTTGTGCGCAGAACGGCGCGGGGTTCTTCCGAACCCCGGCCGTTCGTTCAGAATTGTCCAGGTATAGCTAACCGCGAAGAAGTTTGTGTTTCTTGTTATTTATTCAGGTCGTTATACCCGAGGCCGGTAAACTGATACGCGGCCGCTTGACGCCTCTTTTTCCTTTCTTTGGCGGGAATCGTAATTTTCACTTCTTTCGGGGCCTCGATGCCGAGTTTGACGGTCGAGCCCTCGACTTCTACGATTACGATCCGTATATCTTCGCCAAGAAAGATATCTTCTCCGACTTTTCGTCCCGTAAGAAACATAATGTGTCCCTTTCCTTTCGTTCCGGTTACCGTGCTTAGGCTTCTATTATACCCCAGAACGATCCGTCATTGGTATGCCGATTTATCCCCGATATCATAGTGAAACGGCATGAAAACCTTACGCGCCGCGAACAAAAGATACAGGAGTACAGTAACGGCACCGCCAACCGCATACCCCTTCAACGAAATCAAGCTGACGCCATAAGCTATTGTAATAATTGGCAATAACAGAGCAAAGAGATATCCTTCGTTCAACCTGAAACAAAAGGCTTCCTTCGCCGTAACAAAACCCACGCACCCCGCCAGGGGAAGAAGCAGGAGGGAAAACGCCGGGTTCCGGGCAATCCCATGGACCGGGTTTCCGGCCCCGAGGACGAGGAGAACACCCCAGCAGACCGCGGAAACGACGAAAAGCCTCTTCAGAGCCCGATGAAAACGGCTTATGTACAGATGTATGAAGATCGATGTGAGCCCTGCGCCGACAACGAGAAGATCCACGAAACCGCCAAGCACACGAAGGCTCCCGGCGCCGGTTTTCAGCCAGTAGATTCCCGTCGCCGCCAAGCCCCCGAGGGCCACGGCGGAAAGGACGATCCCGATTCGGTAGATTAAGACCGATATCCGGTCCTCCCGGGTAAGAGGCTGATATAGTGCGCGGTCACCCATGGCCGACGTCCGGTTCTCTCGCCTTCATTGTGACACAGGGCAACCGGAAAGACCTCATGAAATCCACGCCCGTTCTCCAGAACCCGCGGACTCTACCAGAGAGAGCCCTGCTCTTCACCGCCGGTCCTGGGCGCGGCTGTCGTCTTGGTCGGGGCTTTTTCGGGTTCATGGATCGCGGTTTCAGCGCCGCCCTCCCCGTTTTCATGTACCGTGTTCTCTCGTGCCCGAACATCGCCGGGGGAAGGGAAGCGACCCTCAAGCGCCCCTGCGACAATTTCTTTCACCTCGGCGGAGAAGTCTTTTCGAAGAATCCAGTGGAGAAAATTCTCGTCGTTCTCCGCGACTTCCCGCAGGGACTTGCCCCTGTGGGGCCCGAACCCCAGGCAGACCTCTCCTTCGTTCCAGACGAGTTTGCCCCAGCGATCGACAAATCGGGGGTTGCGCTGATCGCAAAAACGATGAAGTCCGTCCATATCCCTGGGCAGATCGCGGTAACGGCCGAACTGGGCCTCGAGTACCTTCATTGTCGCTTCTACATCGCCGAGTGCGGAATGGGCGTCTTTATGTTCTTCGCCGCAATAATACCGCAGAGCCGCTTCCAGGGTACGGGGCTCCTTTTTGTGAAATATCACCTGGGCGTCGATAAGCGACCGGCCTTCCGAGTCGAACGGCACACCGGCCCTCCGGAACTCTTCCCGGAGAAACGGCAGGTCGAATCTGAGGATGTTGTAGCCGGCCAGGTCCGCGCCTTCAAGAAAATTCGCCAGGTCCCCGGCAAGATCCTTGAACCGGGGGGCGTCCCGCACGTCTTCATCGGTGATCCCGTGGATTGCGGACGATTCAGGGGGGATTGGTCTGCCGGGGTGTACCCGCCGGGTCCAGGTCTCGCGCCTTCCATCGGGATAAAGCTTGATCGCGGCGATTTCCACGATACGGTCGCCTACCGTGTGGGTCCCCGTGGTCTCGAGATCGAAGAAAACCAGGGGGCGTGTAAGCGGTAGAACGTTCATATCACCCATCGGGACAGCATAGGAGAAGCCAATAGGATGTGTCAAACCCCTCGCCCCCTAGCCAAGTCCATGTCAATGAATCTGGCAACACATTGAAAAACAAGTACTATCACCACGAAGAGCACAACGTTAACGAAGAGAACCTCTGAGTACTGAATTCTCCTGCAAAAACAATGAACTCCGTATCGTTCCCGGTTCAGCCCGGGTTTCTCATGGCGGTTCGTAGCGAGGGGGCGGAAAGGGCCGTCGGAATAAAAAAATACGCACCCGTCTTCGCCGAAGGCTACGCCGCGGCAGGCGGTCGGCTGTGTCTCAAACCTCGAACCTGGAACCTTAACCCGCCCCCCTATCGCCCATTGCCCAACGCCTATCGCCTGCGCCCTTCATGCCGTGTTGCGGATTTTCTTGAGGCCGCCGGACCCGGATTTTACGCAACTGAAAAATATACATGTGCCGCAGAGGTCGGCCCCCGGCCGGGCCTGACACCGACCCGAAATGCCGAGGTGACACAGGGGAAAGTCGTATCTCAGCGGATCGTCCGAATCGAACCGGCGGAGGGCCTCGGTTATCTCAAGGGCGGTATTCCATCCGGGCGAGCGGCGGCTGGTGAGGCCGAGGCACCGGGCTATCCGATGGATATGGGTATCCAGAGGGATAACCAGGCGTTTCGGGTGCAAGGCCTTCCAGATGCCGAGGTCCGGCCTTCCTCGCCGGGCCATCCATCGCAGAAAAAGGCATAATCGTTTTGCACTGCCTCCGCCCGCCGGAGTGGGCAGAAGATGGAGCAGTCCCCGGGGTTTCAGCGGCCCCCCGTAAACCCGCGAAGTATCCGCTTCCCGGAACCCGTCCATGAATCTCTTCATGGCGTGCTTGAGGTCTCGAGACCCTGAATCCCCGGAAGCAAATGCGTTCTCGAGGGTTCCGTACCGCCTGAGGACCGTCCCGAGGGAAAATAAGAACGCTATTACGTCGTCGTTTCGGCTGAGCCGGTAATAGATACCCCCGAAATCATTGCCCGAGCCCCCCCCGAACGAACGGAAATAATCCGCCGGCCGCGGCCCCGCCCTCTCGAGGATGGCCGACACGACCCGAAGAAAATGGGTTACGCGCCCGTAGGCGAACATTGCCGCTATAAATCCCGCGACTTCCGCATCGTCCTTGCGGGGGTACCGCCTCGGTATGGAAACCGGGTCGTTCTCCATCCCCGAACCGTAGTCAAAAACGTCGCAATAAGAGTCAAGTACAACTTGAACTCTTTTCATGTATCTCTCTGTATTTATGTTATTATCACCTAATATATACAGCTATTCATTAGTTGATCGCAGCGGCCTCGTCCGGCCCTGAATTATCCGCTCCATCGGCCCCGTCTACACGGCGGAGGAGCAGGGTCGTCACAACGCACACAAGCCCCGCAGAGACGAAGGCCACCCGAACCGCGATCAGTTCAGCAAGGGTACCCATCAGGATACTTCCGAAGGGTATCATGCCGAGAAAGAGCAGGACGTAGAGACTCATCACTCTCCCCCTGAGGTGATCCGGAACCGCCGTCTGTACCCGGTGGTTCACGGTTGCAAGGAGATTCACCATGCCCCAGCCCGTAAAAACAAGGCACACCACGGCCCACCGGGACGAGGGGCTCAGGCCCAGCCCGGACAGCATGACTCCGAACAGAACTCCGCTCAGAAGTATGTGCCGCCGCTGGTCCTGCACCGAACCACGGAACGCCAGCACGGCGGCCCCCGCCAGGGCTCCCCCCCCGGAGGCGCTCAGGAGTCCGCTGTAGCCGGCGGGTCCAAGTCCGAGTAC
>CAYYSS010000035.1:6033-14698 GCA_964474325.1 uncultured Nitrospirota bacterium | reverse complement strand
TCGGATCGACCCTTCGTCGAGAAGACCCGACTCGGGAAGTTGCGGATAAAGAAACCAAAGGGAGGGGTGTATGGCTATTCGTAAGAATGCGTTTCCGGTGATTGATCGTATTCGTCCGGCTCACGTGCTCGTGAGCGTGTATGACAAGGGAGGCCTCGACGGACTGGTGGACGGGCTCATCGGCGTTAACCCGGATATAAGGTTCTACTCCACGGGCGGAACCGGGAAAAAGATCGTTGAGATTCTCGGGGAACGTGCGGAACGCAACTATCTATCGGTTGAGCGGTTTACGGGGGCCCCGGAAATGGAGGGGGGACTCGTTAAGACCCTGCATCCGAAAATTCACGCGGGGCTCCTCGGCGAACGGGGCAATCCCGCCCACGAGGAATACCTGACGAAGACCTTGGCCGGTATGGGGGAAGGCCCGGGAGTATACTTCGACATTCTCGCGGGGAACCTCTATCCCTTCGACCAGGTAGTTTCCGCCGAGGGGGCCGGCCCGGAAGACGCCCGGGTTAACATCGATATAGGCGGTCCCACCATGGTTATGGCTTCGGCCAAGAACTGGCACAGCGTTGCAGTGCTGACGTCCGCCGGGCAGTACGAGGAATTTATCCATGGCGTTGAAAGCGACCGCGGGTTTGTCACGTCCGCCAGGAGGTTCGCATTGGCACAGGCCGCGTTCCGGGTGATTGGAGATTATCGAAGCGGGATCGCGGATTATTTTCAGGATCTCGACTACGAACGGGACGTAAAACCGGATCTTTCGATCACGTGAATAAGAAGTAAGAAGTGAGAAGTTAGAAGGGAGAAGTTAGAAGTAAAAAAACGTCTCCCAACGCGGGCAAGCCGCTTCAGGGGGGCAGGAGTTTGTGCCGCCACGGCCGGCGGTTTTGTCCCGCGGGTCCGCTTCGCTTGACCCGCCCTGCATCTTCGGTCTAACGTCTCCCTTCTAACTTCTCACTTCCGCCGGGTGGCCGTATACACGGTCAACTCCTCGGCCTTACCTTTTACCGGGGCGGTTCCTACGCGGTGGATCACGAGTTGATCGGCAAGTTTCGAGTTTGAATCGCGAATCTTGATAACGGTGTTTTCCGACAACAGGAGCTGGGAATCGAAGGTCCGCGTGAGCGTTTCTATCCGCGCCGCCGTGTTCACGGTGTCTCCGATCAGCGTATAGTCCATTTTTCTGCCGAGGGCCCCGATATTGCCGACGATGGCATCGCCGGTGTTAAGACCGATGCCCATATTCAGGACCTCGAGCCCCGATGCCCTCCAGCGATCCGCGATCTCTCCCAGACGGGCGTTCATTTCAATCGCACAGGACACGGCCCGTTCGGCATGGTCCGGCTGGTCAAGGGGGGCGCCCCAGAAGGCCATGATTTCGTCACCCACGAATTTATCCAGCGTTCCGTCCCACGAAAAAATCACGTCCGTCATGGCCGAGAGGACCTCGTTAAGACGTTCGACCACGACCTCGGGTTCGTTATTCTCGGAAAACGTGGTGAAACCGCGTACGTCCGAAAAGAGGACCGTTACTTCCCGCCGATCTCCCCCTATCCGTATCTTTTCGGGCGTCTTCAGGAGTTCCGCCACGATCTTCGGGCTCACGTAGCTCTGAAACAGAGATCGGATCTCCCGTGACCGCTGTTCCTCGGATATATACCGGGAAACGGTAGCGGTCCCGTAGACAAAGGCCAGGGCGGATATGGGATATACCATGCCCAGGGCGTAACGGTAGTGCACGAAGATCCAGACCGCGAACGCCGCGTAGGCGAGAATCAGGGTCGCCGCAAACGCAACACCGATCGCGGCCCGGACCCTGTAGAGTACCACCGCCGCAAGCCCGCCCCCAAGAAGTATTACCAGAAGTTCCGTAAAACCGTATCCCCGCCTTATGAAACCGTCGCCGAGAATATTGGCGGTCACGGTTGCGTTCTTTTCCACGCCGGGCATCCGTTTGGTAAACGGCGTGGAGACCGGATCGTACGTCTGGAGCCCCGTGGCGCCGATGTAGACGATTTTGTTTTCGAATATTCGGGGTTCTGCGGCGCCGCTCAAGACATCCACGGCCGAAACATAGGGAAAGCTCCCCGAGGGGCCGTAGTAATTGATCAGGACCCGTCCGTAGACGTCCGTGGGAATAAACCGGCCTCCAAGCCGAACCCCGATTTCGCCGTCAAACCGGAGATCGTCTTCCCCGAGCGAAACCGCGGCCGTCCGTAAGGCCAGCGAGGGATACACGCTGAACCCGTACCCGAGCCCCAGGATTTCGTGCCGCATGACCCCGTCGCCGTCCTGGAGACCGACCGCATGGCCATGGGAAAGGGCCCCTTCGGCAATCGTATCCAAGGTGGGTATGACCACCGCCGCGTAGCGTACGCCTTCACGGTCCGCGTACCGGCACCGGGGAAACTCGGCCTGTTCGAGCCACAAGGGGACCTGCTCGATGCTTCGCCCCCCCTCCTCGCCCGAAAGGGCGAATGCCGCGGCCATGACCACGTTTCCGCTTTCCCGGACAGCCCTCCCCAGGGCACGGTCGGCCTCGTCATTCTGTCGCTCCGGGAAAAAGAGATCCAGGGCTATGACCCGGGGGTTTCCCCGGGAAACCGTCTCGAGCAGGCGGGCCGTAGCCTGCCGGGGCCACGGCCAGGCGCCGACCTCGGCGAGGCTCCGTTCGTCTATCGCGACGATCAGGATATCCCGGGGAGTATCGAGAGCACCCCGCAGATTAAAACGCAGGTCCAGAGTACGGGTTTCTATGTTTTCCCGTACGAAGGTGGACAGGGGATTTCCCGGAGAAACGATCTCCAGGCCCTGCAGTCCGGCAAAGGCGGCTATGGTGATCCCCACGATCCAGAAACCAAGCCCCCCGGGCGTTGTTCCGCTTAACCTCACCGCGTTGGGAATACGCCCGCTACCGGTCGCCTAGTCCTCTCGGACCCTGTCGGGAGATAATCCGAGAGACGGACGGAGGTCTTTCGCAAGCTCTCCCCGACTGCCCGTCCGTGTCCATTCCACCCGCTCGACTTCGCCGTCGGGACGACACCGGTACGCCGCAGAGGGGGTCTCGATTTTCGGGAAATACCGTCCACCCAGGTCCTCAAAGAGGTCGATCCGATAAAGGGGCGTGCCCACGTCAGCCGTTCCCTCCGCGGCGATATCGAGTATGCCTTCGTTTTCGAAAACACGGTACGGCCCGTCCGGATTCCGGTACCCGACAAGGTACTTGCCCCCGTCCTTGAAATAGACATGGGCGTTCATGCGGTAGCGCCGGTCCCCCACGACTTCGTAGAACTCTTTCCCGCACACCACAAACGTCTTACCCGCAGATCCGAGGGGCCATTCGGAAGCAATGCGGTCAGGACTATGGGTCAGCAGTGTGCGTTCTCTGACGAGACGGGTTCCGGCCAGGTTGGCGTAATCCGTATGTACGGCGCTGTAGCGTGTCGCCACATCGTGGACGACCACGGCATCGTCGAATGCCTTGAGCGCGGCCTCGTAACGCTCCCGGCTCCACGTACGTTCGATATAGCGGTTAATGTCGCCGTAAATAACCTCGGCCCGGTCGAATTCTTCCCGGGACATCTCCAGTTCCTGCGCGCGTTTCTCCTCCGCGAGTCGCTTCCAGAGATCCGGATTGTTCACCGTATCCGAGCTGAACACGATCGACGAGTCTCCCCGGGATATCCGGAACCCGGTTGTGGGCAGACCGTGCCAGACCGGCGATTTTATCGCGGAGATCCGGAGACCGATTTCATCGTCTACGAATGTTACACGGTCTTCGTAAAAGACCTCCGATGAGAACGGATAAAAACTCTCGGGTTCGATCCATTCCCCGTAATGGGGGTCTTTAAAGAGAAGACGCGGGCGTTCGGTTGCCGGATTGATCACAATCTTCGCCCGGTCCGGGCCCACGGGATTCCCTTCCCGGTCGACAACGTGAAAAATGCCCCGCCCCCGCGCAGGTTCGGTCCGTGCGATACGGTACCGGGCGCGGGGCCCGACGACAACCGGATCGACGTAATCGCTGTAGGGTATATCCACGACGTTCAACGAATCCGCCGTAAGACTCATATCCAGTGCGCCGCGGGCCGACTTCCGCAGATCCCGGTGTACGCTCTCAGTCGTGATTACCCGAACGCGATCGGTAACATCCGGGGCGTACATCTTAAAGAGAGCAAGATCCGTAAACCACCGTTTATGATCGTCGTGGCAATGGGTCACCAGTATCCCGCGGACGTTCTTCAGGCCGTGGCCGCCCATCTGTTGAAAAATTGGGGCGCCGCAGTCCACGAGATACGTCGCGGTTCCCGCCACGATACGGTACCCGATACTTTTCCCTTCCCGGGAAAACGGCCCGTAGTCGCCGTGAATATGGACGAGTATTCCGCCGTCGTCTGCTATCGATTCCATCTTTGAATTGCTCTGTAACCCCAAAACTCCGGGGCGGACGGGCTAAGGTCCCGCTGATCCGGAAAAACTCCCCGGGAACGCCGGGTCGTTGAATACGTCGCCCAGGTCGGCTCCCACACCGTTTAAAGAGGTCGAACCGTTGTACTGGAGAATGTACACGTCACCCCCCGCTGTTGCCGCAGTGTTGCCGTTCGCAGTGCCCCCGTTTATGGTTGCGGTGGTTGTTCCGCCTCCGAACGACTCAAAGGCATACCCCCCTCCCCGTTCCGCGGCCGTGTTTCCGGATACGGCGTTATTGTTAAAAACGCCCGTTGTTGTCCCGCCGTCTGCCGAAAACAGGATAATCCCTCCGCCGTCCCGGGCCGAGTTTCCCGAAACGGTGGAAGTGTTGAATACGAAGTCTCCCACGCCGCTGTCCGTACTGCCGCCGAACACGGCCCCGCCCGCAAGCCGGGCCGTGTTCATGTCGAACGAAACGTTGTTCATCCTGGTCCGTACCGACCCGCCGTCAGCGGAAAGAGCCGCCAGACCGCCGCCGAGTCCGCCGGACCGGTTCCGGGCAACGGTGCAATTGCTGATCTCGAAATTAATCGTAGAGGCAGGATCATGGGCGTAGAGGAACAGCCCGCCGCCGTAGTCTTCCGCGCGGTTGTCCAGAATGGCGCAGTTACGCATTACGAGGCGGTATTTTCCGCCGTCCCTGGCGACGATCCGGACGGCTCCGCCGATGGTTCCGGTGCCGCCGCGTATCGTAAGGCCGTCGATGGTAAGCTCGGTATCGGCGCCGGACCCGGCGATAATCCCGAGAACCGCTCCGAACGAACGGGCCTCGACGATCGTATCTGCGGGATCGACCGTACGCGTCGAAAACGCGGCGTCCCATCCGCCCTCGATGGTTACCGATTTCCGTCTCGTATCGATTACCGAACTGGGATACGTCCCCCGGGCGATTCGAATGATCTCACCGGATTGGACCCGACCGGTTGTGTAATCGAGGGTCTTGCAGGGTTCTTTCGGATCCCGGCAATTACCGGAATCGTTACCCCTTTCGGAAACGTAACTGACCTTCCCCGCGCCGTCACAGGCGTCCCCGAGCCCGTTGGAATTCCAGTCCGCCTGCCTCGGGTTCGGGATGCCCGGGCAGTTGTCGCTGTCGTCGCATACGCCGTCACCGTCCGTATCACCCACCGTACCGCAGACTTCGCAGGCATCGCCGATGCCGTTGCCGTCCGTGTCGGCCTGGTCGCGATTGGCCACGTCCGGGCAGTTATCCCTTCCGTTGACAACCCCGTCGTGGTCCCGGTCAACGGACGCCCCCCCTCCGTCGAGCACTTGCGGGTTGACGGTTGTCGTTGCCGTCGCCGTGTTATTCGACACCAGCGGGTCGAGTACGTTTCCCGTAACCGTCACTGTGTTCAGCACCGTTCCCGCGGTTATAGGACGCACCACAACGACCACCGTGCGCTGGACCCCGGCCGGAATGCCCGCAAATGTACAATTTGCCGCACCGGAAACCTGTACGCAACTGCCGCCGATACCCGCCCTGGCCGATACCGGGACGGTTCCCGCCGGAAGGGGATCATTGACGACCACGTTTGTCGCCGGGTCCGGGCCGGCATTGGTTACCGTGATGGTGTATGTAATTATTCCGTTTACGTAGACCGGATCCCTGAATTCGGTTATTGCGATCGACAGGTCCGCCTGCGGATTGCCCGTCGTAAATGCCGTCGGCGCGCTGGACCCCGACCACGCGCCCGCGGAGTCCCGGTACCGGCATCGCCACCAGTACTGGGTCGTGGGAGTAAGAACGGCGTTGGGAACGGTGTAGCTTGTCAAGTTGACGCCATCGACACCCGAATCGTGAACGATACCGGTGCATGCGCCGTCCGAACATACCTGCCACTGGCTCGCCGAGTGGATGTTGCCGGGATCCGGATCGGAAAAAGCCGAGCACGTAAGCGTCGGTCTCGTGGACACCCCGGTTGCAAGATCGGCGGGTATGATATTGGTAGGCGCATTGGGCGGCGTGTTTGCCATGGCAACGTTATACGCCGGCCCCGCGTTCTGAAAATGGATCCAGCCTATCCGCTCCCCCCATGCAAAGCCGTCAAACCGGCCCGTTGTTCGATCGAGCGTCACACCGCCGTGGGTGGGAGCGAAATTTATCCACCCGGACGTCTCGCTCCAGGCATTGCCCGAGCAATTCCCTGCCGGGTCTACGTTTACGCCCCAGTCGGTGTCGTTCGTGTTCGCGTACGGTCCTCCGCTGTCGTTGCCGAGTTTTATAAAACCGATCGCCTCCGACCACACGTAGCCGGTCAGGTGATCCGCGTTCACGGTCGCACCCCCGTCGAAAGGGCGGAAATTGATCCACGCGGTGGTTTCCGACCAGGCGAATTTGTCGATATCGCTGATATTGCCCACCGGCGCGGCCCCGGAAAACCCCGGTATCGCAACAAGAACAAGAAAACAAATAAAAAGCAGCCGGTATCTCCGTACGCCCGAATCAAACATATCTTCCTCGCTCAGCGGCCTTATGCTGTACCTTCCCACGCTATCCATGGTTCAACCCCCGCCGTTCCACTGCAGGGGCGGCGACGGGCACGCAGGACCGTCCCACGTGCCGACGATCGGTCCCCAGGTGCCGTCGGTTCTCAAGGCCCAGACCGTAAATCCTCGACAGACATCGTCGGGCGTTGCACCGCTTATGTTGTCGGGAACGGGCGAAGAAAGCATAATGTCGTTCAACGTATGCCCGGTTGGCCCTATCGGCCCCGGTGGCGGCCCCATGAAAGCCCCTGTTCGTTTAACCGGCTGAGAGCCGAAAGCAACGGCATTGTAGATGTCCTGAAGCGGGAACAGGGCGCTCACCGGGTCCGTCGGCGGGGCAGGTGAATCCAGATCGTTAAGAGGTGGAAGGTTCGACGTGAAATAACGAAGGGTCCCGTCGTCGAGACCTACGAAAACATCCGGGTCCCCGTCGTTATCCAGATCGCCGACCGCGGGCGCAGTATGGGTGTATGGGAAAACCTTCCCGAAAAACGGGTTCCAGTTCGCTCCTCTCTGAAGGAAAACCGGCGCGGAAGGCGTGCCCGTGTTCTCAAAGAATGCAACGGCTCCGTACGTGCCGACGAACGCGTCAAAGTCTCCGTCGCCGTCGTAATCCGCAAACGCGGGGCGCGCACCTCTGTCGTAATTGACTCCGCCGAAATTCGCCGAGTCCAGGGGATTGGCCGCGCCCGTTTGCTCAGTGAACGCCGGACTGGTCGGTGTACCCGTATTCCGAAAAAACCGGATCCGCCCGGAATAAACTCCCGCGAATGCGTCCAGGTCTCCGTCGCCGTCGATATCCACGAGCGCCGGCGCCGAGAAATATTGAGCAGATCCCCCCGTGGGCGCCGGAAACGGGCTCGGCACGACCTGGGTAAACGACGGACTGTCTTTTGCTGCGCTCGGATCGTTGTTCCGCCAGATGCTCAGAACCCCGTCGAAGCGGCCGATCACGGCGTCCTGATCGCCGTCGCCGTCGATATCCGCAAACGCCGGCTTGAAATAATACTTGGCCGGCCCTGAAAACCCAGCTGCATATAAAGGGTTCCCCGCCGGACCCGTTCGTTCGACGAATGTCGGGGATGTTTTCCCGGCGGTGGTATCGGTGTTTTCGAAAAACCTGATATAACCGGAGGCATAATTTTTCCCCCGGGTTCCGATGAAGACGTCCAGGTCGCCGTCATTATCAATATCCACAAGGGCCGGAGCACTGTTCCACTGGTCGTACACCGCAACCGGAATGCCATTAAACGGATTAGCCGCCGCGACCTGCTCCGTGAGAGGTTGAACCGCCCAGGCCGGCCGCGGGGGGGTCGTGAGCAGCAGGCTTCCGGCCAAAGCGACGCCGGCGATAATGTTCTTCAACTGGTCGGGAGAAAACGAACCCTTTTCGGGAGTATGCGCCGATACGTCTTTCGTCTTCTCTGATGGTTTGCGCTCACCGTCCTTGTCGTGGGATTCGTTTTCCGCTTCCTCCCGTCGGGCCCACAGTCCCCTGCCGGGGAAACTCAGGCATTGCCGGTGTGTTTCCGTTATATGATTGAGAATACCCGGCCGGACGAAACCGGGGATTACCTGCACGTCGTAGATCTCCTCGCAGGACATGAGGTACTGGATACTTCCCGCAAGGTTTCCGCTCGGCAGATGGACGAAAACGATGCCGGAAAACGGGGAGGTCCGTGCCACCGGCATATCGCTG
>CAYYSS010000035.1:0-5933 GCA_964474325.1 uncultured Nitrospirota bacterium | reverse complement strand
ATGGACGAAAACGATGCCGGAAAACGGGGAGGTCCGTGCCACCGGCATATCGCTGAACTGGTGTTTCTTCCGAATCCGCGAAATTCCGATAAAAAGATAATCTCCGCACCGGGCCATGCCCCGGGCAAAACCAGGCACGCGGTTTACCACTTCGGCCTCGCCTGCCTCGGGATCGGCAACCATGAGTTCGCCGGTAGCCGAGTTCAGGAAATAGAGTTTCTTGTCGTAAACCCTCGGAGAATGGGGCATGGAGAGGTTGTTCAAAACGATCTCCCCGCTCGGCACGTGAACCAGAACGCCGCCCGAAAGACGATGTTCCCTCCATCCCCCTCCCGTATCGCTCGTTCCGAGTGCGGTCACCCATTCGGGTCTGCCCCCGACCATCGCCATGCCGTTTAAGTGGCACCGGTCGTCGGCGGTGAGGTCCGAAATGAACTTGGGGGCCCAGCGGGGTTCGAAACTCCAGCCGTTGTTTATGATGCTCAGGCACGAAAAACGGGTATTTACGGCCCAGAGACCTTCGTTGCCGAACGCCATGTCGTGAAGATCCAGTTCGCCGGTGTGGTACGTGGCCCGGGGCACGTAAAACCCGTCATAGGTGTTCGGCTGTTTCGGGTATCCGCTCGCGAGTTCCGGGGCGTTTTGCAGAACGACCACTTCGTGCTGCGCGGCAATGGCCATTCGGCCGTTCTGTACGGCCAGGCCCATGGGTTTTTGAAACGTCCTCGGCAGTTGCACGAGGCCGTCGTCCTTGGGACTGAGAAGTATCACCTTACCCGCCTGATAGGTGCTCAGCACAAGCGTACACCTGAGTTGGTGCAGGATGTCAGGCACCTCGGGCGTATGGGTACAGCTAAATGGTCGTAACGACTCCGCCATATCTCTCTCCTTTTCTCCCCAAAGCCGCCGTCAATGAACCCGGTACGCGCATTCCGTCAGGGAAGCGTTCCCGTCATCGGACCCCATGTTCCATCCGGCCGCAGGGCCCAGAACGTCTTTCCGGCACGTACGTGCGCCGGTGCCGCGCCGGTGGAATCCGCCTGCGGAGCTATGAGCATGACTTCGTCAATGGTCCGCCCCGCGGGACCCGGCCCGGCCGTGGGCTCAACAAAGGGGCCTGCGGGAACGACCTGTGCTCCCGCACTGAAACGGTTAAATATGTCATCCAGAGTAACCATGCGGCTCGCAGGATCCGTCGGCAGGGCCGGCGAATCCAAATTGGCCGCCGTCATTACCTTCTTGAAAAACCGAATCCGTCCCGGTTCATCGCCGACAAACAGTTCGGGTTCACCGTCGCCGTCGATATCCACAACGGCAGGCTTGCTGGAGGTTCCCACATCAATACCGCCGAACGGATTCCCCAAGCCCGTTCGTTCGGCAAAAGCCACGTTTGCAAGTGCCGTCGGGAGCGACGGTGATGTGTTTTCAAAGAATTGAACCCGGCCGTCCGCCCCGCCGATAACGGCATCCGCGTCCCCATCGCCGTCGAAATCAACCAGATGAGGGGCGAGATATTCCCTGGGGCCGCCGTCGAGTATTCCGAGGGGATTCCCCGCAGGGGTGATAAACGTCCCCGACTGGCCTTCACGGAATTTCATGATACCGTAATAACCGTAAGAGCCGAACGTAATATACTGGTACCCGTTCGCCCCCACAAACGCATCGAAGTCCCCGTCGCCGTCGAGATCGGCAAAGCTCGGAACCGATTGAGAGTAACCGGAACTGCCGGAGTCGAATCCCGGCATGGCGGGACCGCCGGTGTCGAGGAAAAACGCCGGATCGTTTCCGGGGACCGAATCGGCGTCGTCGGTGTTTCTGTACAACGAAATATATCCGCCGTTCCGTCCGATAAAACAATCGGGATCCCCGTCCCCGTCTATGTCAACGAACGCCGGCGCCGAGTAGCCCCCCGTAATAACGATGCCGTCAAACGGGTTGCCGTTCGGCCAGGGCGACGGGCCCGTAACCGGCGTAAACGCCGGATTACCCAACGTCGTGTCGGTTCCACCCACGTTGCCGTCGATATCGTCGTTCCGAAAGGCCCGGATTTGCCCATCAAAAGCCCCTACGAAGAGATCCAGGTCTCCGTCGAAATCGATGTCAACGAACGCCGGCGCGGCATTACTGCCGACATCGATCCCGTTAAGCGGATTGGCGGCGCCTACCTGTTCCGTGTACGGCGTTGCCGCGAACGCCGTCGCGGTCGGATTATTGATGAAGAGACTCCCGGCGACGAGCGCGGACGCAAGGAGCAATTTGAGATATTCCGGCGAGAACCCCCGGATGCCGCCCTGGCGTCGCGTTGATCTCCTGTCCGCAGGCCCTTGCCATACCTCACTTCCGCAACGCAGACGGAAGGGCCGGAAACCCTCGGGTTCAGTGATCCGTGCTTCCAATTCTTTGCGCGACACGGTCTCCTCCTTTACTCAAGCGGCATAGTTACGGCTTTCTCGACGCCGTTTCCGTCCGTTATGCCGTCGCCGTCCTTTGCCCGAACGACGATATAATACGTTTGTCCCGGGTTAAGCCCCGAAATCGTAAAACCGTCCATCCCCGGCAGGGTAATCAGGCTCGGGGTCGAAAAATCCTGCCCCCCGGAAACCGAGGCCAGATAGACGTAATAGATGATTTCCGGCTCGGGTGTTACGTCGTCTTCCGCCGCAAACCACTCGAGTTCGATCGTGCTCGACGACGTGGCGACCGCACTCACCAGGCCGTCGAAACGGGGTGCCCCCGGTACGGCCCGCACCTGGAGGCTCGGCTCGCTTTCCCGTACCACGTTTACCGCCGTGACCAGGTAATAATACGGCTCGCCCGCAGTAAGTCCGGTATGAGAATAGGAATTTCCCTCGACCTTGGCGAGGAAAAAGGCTTCGTCGACAGCCACGTCGGGCGTCGTGCCGCCGTAGACGTTATACGTGGCGATACCGCGAACCGGTGTCCAGCTCAGGGAAACCGAATCTTCGTCGTAGTAGGCCGCAATCCCCGTCGGGCCCAGCACGGGGGCAAGCCGTATGTTCGCCTGAAACAACCGGGCGTTGAGATCGAGCGTAATTTCGTCGAAGCCCGCGTACAGTGCCTCGCCGAAGGCGTTTAATACTTCAACGCCGATACGGCGAACCGGCCCGAAGGGCACCCGCAGGGTAAATTCGACCCTGCCGGTGGTACGGGGCAGATCGAATTCCACCGACCGGGGCGAAAGTCCCGGCCCGTCCACGGTGATGCGTACCCGGGCGGGTTCCGACCGGGGATCGTTTTCGTCGACCACGATCTTGGAAAGACCGGCTACATCGACCGTAATCGGGGCCTGTGCCCGTTCCACACCCCCTCCGCCGCAAGCCGAAAGCGCAACAAGGAGACTCAACGCCGTAAAGAGTAATCGAGTACGGATCATTTTCATCTCTCCGGCAGGTCGATGTTCACCTGGACCGGAACCCGTGTTCCGGGCTCCCGCTGAATATCGGGGCTCAGTCTGTCTTTAAGGAAGCCCTTCCGCATCTTATTCATGGCTCCGGGCCCATCCTTGGCGCTTTTACCCATAAAACGGCTTTCGGATCTCGATATCGAGGCCACGTCGGTATCGCGACGGAGTCCATCCAGGAGATCTCGGGTGAAACGTTCCGGATCCAGAGGCTTTTTGCCGGCAAATACCCTGATAAAATATCCGGCCGTCACCTCGAGTTCGCCCGCCACGGCAGGATCCACGTTCCGGACCCAGACCGTATCCTCCGTAACGGCGACTTCCGTCAGATCGGTGTTTGCGCGCACGAAGAAGTCAGTCCCCCGGGCCGCCGCAAGAGCCGTCGGCGTCCTGACCGAGAGGCCGTTTCTTCCCACAATGGAACGCACGGTGCCGCCCAACAGGTCGAACAGGGATTTCCCTTTCTTCCCTTCCGCTTCTTCCACATATTCCGCTATTTTTGCACTGCTTCGTATGCCGACGGTGACCAGGCTGTCGTCGTTGAAAAGAATCTTCACGCGTCCGTCGCTTCCCGTCCGGATTTCGTCTCCAAGCAGTATCGGGCTGTGAAGGGCCGCCGCAATCGTTGTGCCGGCTCGAAAGATCCCGGCCTCGCCGCGTACGGCAATAACCTCCCCGACGGGCTCTTCCGCCTCCTGTGCCGAGACGGCCGTCACAAACAGGAGCACCGAAACAACCACCATAACCGTGAGAACCGTTTTTAACGTTTTCAAATCCTTACCCCCAGGCTTATGCGTATGACGTTCTGATCGTAGGAATAACCGTCTATGTCGGAATCCGTCTTGTGGTAGCGGTAATCGATCCGCACGGAGTATCGTTCGGTGATCTCTCTGCTGATACCGGCGCCTAGGTCGAAACAGTCGTCGTTTCGCCCGTCGGGCCAGCTGGGTCCGGCATCGTAATCCCTGGATTCGTAGGAGATGAGCCCATTCAGTTTGACCTTCTCCGTTACGCCGTACTCGCCGTCCAGGGAGATTTCAAAGCCGTCGTGATCCCGTTCCTCCAGGTCCGCGCTCCGGACAGCGTACGAAAGGCCCGCCGAAACCTCCAGCTCCCGACTGACCCGCCAGTCATGGGTGACGGTGATCGTCGTCAGAGTCCCCGAGCGGTCGGGATTGTCGGGCGAAATTTCGTTTCGGAAATAATGTTCGCCGCGAAAACTGAGTTCCCCTCCGGTACGGTGGGCAGCGCTGTGGGTGAACCGGACGGACGGCGATATCTCGGCCGCCGACCGGTACGCGCGGCCTCCCACAAGGGTATACTCCAGGCCGCCCTCCAGGAATACGCCCAGGTCACCGAACGAACGCGAATAGATTGCGCCGCCCCGGTGTTGCTGGATATCGTATTGGTTCAGAGATTCGTGTCCGCTCAGGTAGCCCGAGTAGTAAAGCAAGGACTCGGAGGTTCGGGACCCGGATAAAGAATACGAGCCGATCACCGAAAGGGAGGCGAAAACGGCCGCCTCATCGGAACCGGTGGGGTCCTCGCCGTCCGCTTCAAGGGCTACGTTGTCGTTATAACCCAGTCCGATCAAGGCGCTGATCCGGTACCGTTTCGCGCGTTCCGGACCGTATCCGGTGCCTTGACCGGCCTGTTTTTCTTCCAGCCGGGCGGCTTCCGCAAGGAACCGCTCCGCATCGTCCGGTCGGCCGAGTTTTTTCGCATTCCTGCCCGCCCAATAATGGGCACGCCCGTTTTCCGGAGACCGACGCGCCGCGCCTTCGAGATATACGGCCGCCTCTTCGTACTTCCCGTCCCGATAAAGGAGTACTCCGAGGGCAAGCATGGGTTCCACGTATTCACCGTCCAGTTCCAGCGCGCGATTGAACGAGGCACGGGCCGAGGCAAAGTCACGTAGATCGATCTGTGAAAGACCGGCGTAATACGCGAGTACGGACGACTCAGGATATTGTTTTCGAGCGCTTTGCAGTATATCCAGGGCCTTCGCAGGTCTCTCCCGGTCGAGTTCCCGGACCGCTTTCGCTACAGCGATCTCGATATCCCCTCCCGGCCCCCGGGCCTCGGCGGGAAACGGCCGGGCAAAAAAAATCGCCGCCACGGCGAACACCAGGCACGTACGGATTACCCCCCCAGAAAGTCTCAATGCTCTACTCCCTCCTTTCGCAACGGCCCGTCCTTTCGGCGGCCCCTGCGCTCCGATTTTTTTTGTTTCCTTCGGCCGGGTGTGCCCGGCCCCTTTCTACCGCCCTGCGGTCAAGACCGGCATCCACCCCATGTATCTTCATTGAGAAAACGTTCGTCGACTTCCATATGGTCGGTTTTTTCCTTGATGATGCCCCGTACGACCAACGCCTTGATGACTTTGGTTACGGACTCCCGGGAGGCCCCGACCCGTTCGGACCATTCCCGATGGGTAAGTTTCCGCACCCTCACGAAACCGTCACTCGATTTTCCCCCGGGGGACACGGTATAGGTGCGCATACATCGGAGC
>CAYYSS010000034.1:0-14753 GCA_964474325.1 uncultured Nitrospirota bacterium | reverse complement strand
TTTTTTTGATCCCGCCGGCCCCTTCTCCAAGAATCTTTTGCAACGTTAAGGTTAACTCTCCCCCCTTGGACGGGGCCGAGAGAGGAAGGTAGTCGGTCGGCAGTTGGCGGTCGGCGGCAGGGCAAAGAACGAGCGGAAAAAGAGTCACGGCGAATCGTTTCATGAAAAGCCTCCTTGTTGCAATGTGTTTGAGAAGTTTTATGCGTGTTGCCGTAGAATATCGTTGGTCGTGGCTCCAACGCTACGTTGGGGTGAAGACCGCACCGGCAGCATAGCGCCGGACCATACCCCTTTGTTTCAGATATACAGGGAATTATCACTGCGTGAAAACATCGCCTGGAAAAGTGCTTCTTATCGGTTGGGACGGGGCCGATTGGAAGGTTATTCATCCCCTCATGGACGCCGGGAAGATGCCGCACCTCCGCCGTTTGGTGGAAGACGGGGTCAGTGGTAACCTGGCAAGCCTCAACCCTCAGCTCTCGCCCATGCTCTGGACGTCCATTGCGACCGGCAAGCGGCCGTTCAATCATGGAATCCTTGGTTTTACCGAACCGGATCCGGAGCGGGGCGGCATACGGCCCGTTACGAATCTTGCGCGGACGACGAAGGCCGTCTGGAACATCCTCTGCCAGACCGGTCGGCGGTGTAACGTAATCGGCTGGTGGCCGTCGCATCCTGCCGAGCCGATAAACGGGGTCATGGTATCGAACCGGTACCACCACGCCATGGCGCCCTTTGGACAACCGTGGCCCCTCAGGCCGAACACGGTACACCCGCCCCGCCTCGAAGAGAACCTGGCCGCACTCAGGCTCCATCCCCAGGAGGTGGACGTGGGGCTTATGCTTAACTTCATACCTGAACTCGCGGAGATTGACCAGGAAAAGGACCGGCGGGTAGAGGCCGTAGCGAAGATCATTGCCGACGTAACCACGATCGGACGGGCGACTGCGGCCGTCATGCACCACGAGCCCTGGGATTTTACGGCGGTCTATTTCGATGGGATCGACCACTTCAGCCACGGATTCATGCAGTACCACCCGCCGCGGCTTCCCTGGATTCCTGCGAGGGATTTCGAGCTTTATCGTAATGTTGTGGAAAGCGCCTACCGGTACCATGACCTTCTTCTCGGCCGTCTCCTCGGCCTTGCGGGGGAGGACGCCCTGGTTTTTCTCGTATCGGACCACGGTTTCCATTCCGATCATCTGCGGCCGCGGCGACTGCCCCGGGAACCTGCCGGGCCCGCGGCACAGCACCGTCCGTACGGAATTTTCGTGGCCCGCGGCCCCGGCATCAAGCGGGACGAGTCGCTCTTCGGCGCGAGCCTGCTCGACGTCTGCCCCACGATCCTTGCCGCCCTGGGACTTCCCGTAGGTGCGGACATGGACGGGAAACCGCTGACAAATATTTTTTCCGAACCTCCCTCCCTGCGGACCACGCCGAGTTGGGATTATGTCGACGGTCCGGACGGACGGCACGGACCGGAGAGCAGCCTCGACCCGGCAGACGCCGCCGAGTCCCTGGAACAGTTGATCGAACTCGGTTATATCGAGCGGCCGGACGCCGATCGCGAAAAGGCCGCCCGGGAGGCGGTTCGCGAACTCCGCTACAACCGGGCACAAGCCTTTATCGACGCGGGACGCCACGCCGAGGCCGAGGCGATCCTTACGGAGCTGATCGAGGATTGGCCGGAGGAACCTCGTTTTTCCATCAGACAGGCGGCCTGTATGATCGCTCTTGGAAAAACGGCTGCGGCAAGGAACATACTCGAAGATCTCTTCGAACGACAGAAAGAAAACGCCGTGGAGGCGAAAAAAAGGCTCAAGGAGTTCAACCGCCGTCACGGCGACACCCGGTTCAGCGATCTCTCCCGGGAAGACCAGAAGACGTTGCGGCGACTCCGGGCCGAATCCACGGAGAACCCCTGCGCGGTCCATTATCTCCTGGGAATCGTCTCCGCGGCGGACGGGGACCATCAAACGGCCCTCGATTTTCTCAAACGGGCCGAAGAGACGGGTGACCCGGGTCCGGAACTCCACGTGCGTTTCGGAAAGGTATACGGTGAACTCAAACGCTGGAAGGAAGCGCGGGAACGGTTTAAGCGGGCCCTTGCGATCGATTCGGAAGACGCGGATGCCCACGTGGGACTTGCCCGGTGCGACCTCGCGGAACGGAGAAACCGAAGCGCGGTAGAGCGGGCGCTTACCGCCGTGGGACTCCGTTTCCACAACCCCGAGGCCCACTTCGTTCTCGGTGTGGGTCTGCACCGTATCGGCCGCCTCCACGAAGCCGTGAGGGCACTGAAGGTGGCTGTTACCCAGAATCCCAATTACGTCGAAGCCCACCGCCGTCTCGCCTATATACACCGGAGGAGATTCGGCGACGAAGCCGCCGCGGAAGACCATATCCGTCTGGCCCGGGAGAGCCGCCGCCGGCTTCGCGCATTGCGGTACGGAAAACGAGGCCGCGGGGGGATCTTCCGGGACCCGGGGGCCGGAGCCCGGGCTCTTACTTCGGACCTGACCATGCCGACGGGGTTCGGGAAAACGGTCTCTCCTGCCGGCGACCCCGGCGAGGACGTCGTTGTGGTCTCGGGGCTTCCCCGCTCAGGGACCTCCATGATGATGCAGATTCTCGAAGCCGGCGGCTACCCGGTGCTTACGGACGGTACGCGGGCGCCGGATGAAGACAATCCTCTGGGGTACTACGAGTATGGACCTGTCACAGGTCTCCGCACGGACGGTACCTGGGTGACGTCGGCCCGGGGAAAGGCCGTGAAGGTAATTGCTCAGCTTCTCCGGTACCTGCCCGCCCGGGAAGGATTACGGTACCGGGTGATATTTATGGACCGACCGCTGGACGCGGTTCTGCGTTCTCAGGAGAAGATGCTGGCGCGGGCGGGCAAAAGCGGCAGGCGTTTCAGCGAACGGCTTGCGAAGACCTACCGTATTCAACTCGGGCAGGTTGCGGGTCTTCTCGAAAGAAGGGGAATTCCCGTTCTCGTCGTCGAATACGACCGCTGTATAGCCGATCCGGCAGGGGTGGTAACCCAGGTGAACGATTTTCTCGGCGGGAATGGAAATACGCGAAAAATGACCGGTGCGGTCAGGCCCGCTCTGCGACGGAATCAAAGCGGTACGCCGGGATCCGCCGGAATCCGCCGAAATAGGGCCCGGT
Organism: uncultured Nitrospirota bacterium; assembly: GCA_964474325.1. Lineage (GTDB taxonomy): Bacteria > Nitrospirota > Thermodesulfovibrionia > SZUA-242 > CAYYSS01 > CAYYSS01. The sequence continues at coordinate 11,579 of CAYYSS010000034.1, read as the reverse complement.
GACCGGCTGACCCGTTGAAATACGCCCCGAACTGCACGTTTCGTTTGACACCGGGCTCCCGGGGTGGTATTTTATATAAAATAAGATTCATTTCGGCTGAACCCGATTCCGCGAACGAGTTCCGATATGGACATTTTTAAGGGGGAAGATGATGGCCAAGAAAGAAATTCGTAAGATCGACGGGCGGCTTAAGGCCTACGGGGCGGTGGCCGCGAGCGCCTTGCTCGCCGTACCGGCGGCGGATGCGGCGATTAATTACAGCGGGGTCCAGAATATCGGGATCGGTTCCAGCTCCGGTCAGGACTCCGCCCTCGTTGACCTGGACGGCGGCGGGCAGAACGATTTCAGTTTCAGTTACGCCAGCGACTCGTATTTTTATCTCAATACGATCACGACCACGCCGCAGAATGATCACGTGGGTGACGGCAACGGGTATCCGGCGGTTCTCGGCACCGGCTACCAGATCGGTCCTACCCTCGGCGGCCCGAACCAATGGGCGAAGGGCTCGGGTGTGCTGGCGGGGGATCCCAACGGACCGTCCGGGAATTTTTCCGGTACCCAGGGATGTCTCGGGGTGCGGTTTTTTATCGGCAGCGAGCGGCACTACGGCTGGATCCGGCTCGATAATACATTCAGCGGTGACGACGACCTCCGCATCGTCGACTGGGCTTACGAGACCACGCCGGACGCCCCTATCGGCGCCTGCGTGACGGCGTCGGCCGAACCCACGGCGGCGGTATCGGCCCCCACCCTCAACGAATGGGGACTTATCTTCCTGATCTCTCTCCTGGCCGGCCTCTCGCTTAAGACGCTCCGCGGGCAGGAACGCGGGTAGAGAAAAGACGTTTCACGGTCAAAGATCGCTGTGGCCTTCAGGGGCCACAGCATTTTTTATGTTTCTTTCCTGAACCGCAGGGGCAGGGATCGTTGCGACCTACCTTCGGGGTATCCCGTACATAGGGGTCGACCCCGACGACCCGGCTGTCGACGAACCGCCAGCCGTCTTCCTCGCGGACGAATTTCGCGAATTCGTGGTGTTCGACGTCCTTGTCGCCGGTCCGGTATCGGGCTATGAACTCCACGGTGCCGTGTTCGTCCTTTTCGGCGCCCCGCTCGGTGTGGATGATTTCCAGCCCTTTCCACTCCGAGTCCCGGGACCAGCGCCGTGCGGCCTCGTCGTCGAACTGCTGTCGCGCAGAGGCAGTACAGCTTTCCCGGAGAAAGGGTATTTCTCCCCTGACAAAGGCCGTGTAACGGGCCCGCATGAGGGCCTCGGCCGTGGCGGGCCGTGTTTCGCCCCGGTGAAAGGGGCTACAGCATTCCTCGTACGTCCGGCCTGATCCGCAGGGACAAAGATCGGTCATGAACCACACCTCCAGGGGAAGGAAAGATTTGCAGACTATTATACGGCCGGGGTTCGGAGAAAACCCGCGGGAGGAGCGGGCCCCGGGGGCGAAGAAAGCGCCGGGCAGGCTTCCTGTATAATAGTCTTTCTATCCGCAACTTTTTTGCGGTCTGCAGAGAAGTTTCAGCCGGGTTTCGGCAACCGCTCTTCGGTGGTGGCTCCAACGCCGCGTTGGGGCGGCGTTTTGAAGATAATTTATCAACAGGGAGACTGCATATGGCATCGGATGTAAACGAGCTTTCAGTTAACTACGAGGAGGAAGGCGTTCTGGTCGTCAAGGAACTCGATAAAGTTATTCTGTCAAAGGGGGCCTGGGCGACGATTATTTATCGGTACCAGGACTGGGACCGGCGCAAAAACGATTACGGGCCCGATAAGTTTACGATTCGCCGTTACCGGAAGATGAACGACGCTTACCGGCAGCAGGCCAAGTTCAATATATCGAGCCGGGATCAGGCGCGGAAGATCGTCGACGCGCTGTCGACGTGGATCGGGGAAAGCGGTGACGCCGAGTAACATCCCTCGGGGGGGGTGTTGAAAGAATGTTGAAAAACTATTGACATTTGCGATATACCTGTGGTACCTTGCGAAAGAATTCGCAGGTTTTTCCGTGTTATTTCGATGTGACGAGTATATGTAAGGCCACAAAGAGTCGAAAACTCTTTGTGGCCTTATTTTATACAGGGGGGAATGACAGGTTCCCGTTCAAGTTTCGGAAGGAAGGAGGTACCCGTAATGGCAAACGGAACCGTCAAGTGGTTTAACGATGCCAAAGGATACGGATTCATCACGACTGAGGAAGGCAATGATGTATTCGTCCATTATTCTGCGATTGCTATAGAGGGATTCAAGAGTATCGCAGAGGGTGACGCCGTAACCTTTGAAGTCGAAGAGGGACCAAAAGGACCTGCGGCAGCCAACGTCCAGAAAGTATAAGCCTGCGTTTTCGGTCATATACGCGCAGAACAGACCCCTGCGGCTCGGCCGTGGGGGTCTGTTGACGGCGAGGGCGGGAAACACCGCCGCGTGTCGCTGTTTTCCCCTTTGCCGCCTGCCCGGACCTGCTTGAGACTCCCCTATCTGGGTTCCGTAGGAAACCCCGCGGCTTCCCACGTCCGCCACCCGCCTTTGAGCACGGAGACATCCGTGAAACCCTTGTCCACAAGCTTGCGCGCCGCACGGGCGCTCGTGTATTCGTCGGGTCACGCGCAGTAAAGAACCAACCGGGCGTTTTTGTCGTACTTCCCGGTCCACCCGTTGACCGCTTTCGGGTTTTCCCGCACGGCGCCGGCGATCTTCTTGTCGCTCGATGTCCAGTCACTCGACGTGCGTACGTCGATAATGACCACGTTGTTGTTGCCGAGAAGGTCCCTGAGATCTTCCTTCGAAATACGGGGTACGTCTCCGGCATGAACGGCAGTTGCGACCGTAAAGACAAAGGCGACCGCCAACGGTATGAGGCACAAACGCTTTATATATCTCATCGTAACCTCCAGAATCCGAAGTCTGGATACCGCGGTAACATCGTTATCACCTTTTAGCATGGACGGGGATAATAGTCAAGACAAAGTTTGTCCGCTTTGTCGGCCGACCAGAAACGACGGTACCGGATTACCGGATCCCTCGGGGAGAGGTGAAAACGGGTCGCAGGCGGCCCGTAAAGGGTTGAAGACAGTAGCGGAAAAGCCGGGGGACGGGACAGCCCGGAGGATCCCGCCCGGTTTTCGGCCGGTGACGATTCCGGCCGGGTCTGCGGGATCAGCCGTTCTTGCGGCGCTGGTGACGGGTTTTCCGGAGAAGTTTCCGGTGCTTATGTTTCGACATCTTCTTTTTCCGCCACTTTGCTACACTGCCCATGAGTAGTTCTCCTTGCTGTAGGTTTAATTTTATTGCCGCACGCAATCCGCGGCCGGAAAGCAGTTAGTATACACGACATTGCGTGGTTTTTTTCAATGTATCAGGGCACCTTGATGTTGAGAGCTTTGATCTTTCGGTGCAGGTTGGACCGCTCGATTCCCAGTTCGTCGGCGGTCCTTGAAATGTTCCACGAAAACTCCCGAAGGCGGCGGGTGATGAACTCCTTTTCGAACGCGGCCCGGGCCTCTCTCAGATTGCCCGGGAAATTAAATGCCTGATCGCTGTTTTGCGTAAGCGGGCGGAGCGGGGGGATCGCGGACGGCTCTACCACTGCCTCCCGGGTCATGACCTCGAGGCGTTCCATCACGTTCCGCAATTCCCGCACGTTCCCCGGCCAGCTGTACGCCTTGAGAGTTTCAATCGCAGCGGGCGAGAGCCTCTTGGCCGGCCGGCCGTATTCGGCGGCCGCACGTTCAAGAAAATACGCGGCCAACACGGGGATGTCTTCCTTGCGTTCCCGTAAGGGCGGGATTTCTATAGGAATAACATTTAAACGGTAATAGAGGTCTTCACGGAAATTCCCCTCGTTGATTTCCTGGGCAAGGTTTTTATTCGTTGCCGCAATGACCCGCACGTCCACTTTGAGGGTTTTCGTGCCGCCGACGCGCTGAAACTCCTGAGTCTCCAGAACCCGGAGGACCTTGGCCTGGGTGGGGAGGCTCATATCCGCAACCTCGTCGAGAAAAAGAGTTCCGCCGTCGGCAAGCTCGAACTTGCCCCGTTTCCGTTCCGTCGCGCCCGTAAACGCCCCCTTTTCATGGCCCATGAGTTCGGATTCGATGAGTTCCTGGGGAATGGCCGCGCAGTTGACCTCGACGAACGCCCGCTCGCTCCGGGGACTGCCGAGATGAAGGGCCCGGGCGATAAGTTCCTTGCCGGCGCCCGATTCGCCCAGTACAAGGACCCGGCTGTTGGAGGCCGAGGCCGACGCGACCTGGTGGCGTACCATTTCGATGCCGGGACTCTCACCCACCAGTTCCACTTCGCTGGCGAAGGATGAGCGGAGGGCTATGTTTTCTTTCCGGAGGCGCTCCCGCTCAAGCACGCGCCGGACGGAAAGGACCACCCGGTCGTAGGAAAGGGGTTTTTCGAGGAAGTCTTCCGCGCCGCGCTGCGTCGCCTTCACGGCCTGTTCGATACTGCCGTGCCCGGAGATCATTATGACCGGGATGTCCATCGTCTCTCCCATGCGTTCCAGGACCTCAAGTCCGTCGATACCCGGGAGCCAGACGTCCAGGAGGACAACGTCGGGCGGTGTTTCCTCGACGCGGCGCAAGGCCTCTTCGCCGCTTCCCACCGCGCTGACGTCGTATCCTTCGTCCTCCAGAATACCCGTCAGGCTTTCGCGGATCCCGACTTCGTCGTCGACAACAAGGATTTCGTTACGCATTGGGTATGGACTCCGGCCGTTGCACGGCTCCTATATTATGAGAAGCCATGGGCGGCGATCAAGGCCCCCCGTTTTTCATGCCCGCCCCGGCGGGCGGCCGGGGCAACCTTGCGGCGGCATGGAACACGGGGCCGCCGGCCTCGAAAAATCCGCGACTCGGAATAGAACAAGGTTCGAGGTTCAAGGTTCGGGGTTCCGGGTTTGAACACGTGCGACAGGTGAATGGTGAATTGAAACCGCCAACCGCCAACCGCCAACCGCCGACCGCCAACGTCTTTTCCCGGCCGTTCACTTCTCCCCTCTCCCGTCTTCCCTCTCCCTTTTCCCTTCTGACTTCTTTCATGAGAAGGCTTGTCCGCGTTCGGGTCAACCCGCGTCCAGGGGGAAGCGGAGAACGAACCGGGCCCCTCGGGGTTGGCGGTCTTCCACATTGATCGTCCCCCGATGGTCGCCGACGATTTTATCGACGATGGCGAGACCGAGTCCCGTTCCCCCTTTCTTTTTTGAAAAATGGGGGCTGAACAGGCGATCCCGATCTTCCGGCGGGATACCGGGGCCGTTATCCTCAACGGTGATCACGAGTTCGCGATTTGTCTCATCTATGCCCGCGTGGACGGAAACGACACCCCGCCGCTGGACGGCCTCGATAGCGTTGTCGATAAGATTAATGAGAACCCGATGGATCTGTTCCCGGTCCCATTGTATCGGCGGCAGTGACGCCGGAATGTCGAAGTCGATCACAAGCGGCGGCTCGGGCTCCTCGTAGAGGGCGGCGATTTCACGGATCAGTTCATGGGGGTCGTCGGTCCGGATGGCGGCGTCGGGCATTTTGCCGAGCCGGGAGAATTCATTGACCATGGACCGGAGGTATTCCACCTCACGGACGATGGTTTTGATCGCCGCCGGGAATACACGCGCAAAGTCGTCGGCGCCGGTGCGGAATTTACGCTGGAGACGTTCCGCGGAGAGCTTGATGGGGGTCAGCGGGTTTTTGATCTCATGGGCCATACGCCGGGCGACTTCCTGCCAGGCGAAGGCGCGCTGGGCGTTGATAAGGTCCGTGAGATCGTCGAAAACCACGAGGATCCCGGTCGGGTTACCCAGGGCGTCGCGGAGATTGGAGAGATACACCCGGAGGACCCGGGGGTGGCCCTGAATAACCGCGCGAATTTCCTCGTGCCGTTCGTTGAAACCGGCTTCGCGCATACTGTGGAGTATCGACCTGAGTTCCTCCGAATCGATCCGGTCAAGGAGACGTCGGACGTTGATGTCCACCAGATCGTTGAGAGGTATTCCCAGGATCGAACAGGCGGCGTTATTGATCGTCTCAACCTGCCCGTCCGAATCGAGAAAGATAACCCCCGTGGCGATGTTTTCGATGATCGTCTCCATGAAAAGACGTCGGCGGTGGGCGTCACGGTAGGCCTGCTGGAGGTCTTCCCGGTTGTTCTCGATTTCCGTCACCATGCGGTTAAAGGAGTGGGCCAGGGTGCCGATCTCGTCGCGACCCCGTATTTCAACCCGTACGCCCGCTTCCCCCCGGGCAACCCGCTCCGTCCCTTCTACCAAGGCCTGGATCGGTACGGTGATGGTGCGGGAAAGTATCAGGCCCGTGGCGATGGCGAGGACAAGGGTCAGAAAGGTGAACGCGGAAAGAAGCAGGATGTACCACGCCTTCACCGGGCCGCGGACCGAACCCAGTTGACGCCGCTGTTCGTAGGAGTCCCGGATTGTGGTCAGATGCCCGACCAGGGCGTGGGGTATGGTGGTGGTCACGGTAACCACGCCCTCGACGCTCCCGTCGGGACGCACACGGGGGACGGCGGCACGGACCCGTTCAGCCCCTTCGGGCAGGGTGATAATATCCGTTTCCGCGGATCCCCGAAACGCGGAATCCACCAACGGATCCTCGCCCGCCGCCTCGGTGTACCAGGTGACGGTCTCGTCGTTTTCCGCCACCTGCGCCGGAGTACCGGGAGACGACGCGATACGGGCCGCCTCCGTCAGTACCCGCTGGCGCTCCTGCTGGTAGAGGAAACGCCCGATTTCAACCGCACTGGACAGGGGACGTTCGACACCTTCGCCGAACCACCGGTCGATCGTATCCGTAACGAAGCGGCTTGAGAGCAGAAAGACGACGATGACCGGGCCGGACACCAGAAGCACCATGGTAGCGACCAGCCTTGTTTTGAACCGGGAACCCGGGGCCATGCGTCGCCGCTCCGCCATGAGTTCGACCAGGCGGCGGGCAACGAAATATCCCGGCACGGCCAGAGCGAGTACGTTGAGGTTGACGACGACGGCGATGATGAGCCATGACTGTCCCGAGCCGGCCGAACGCCAGATGAAAAACGTGGTTGCGGCCACCACGGCGGCCAGGAAGGTTCCCGCCCAGAACAGAGGCGAGCGGATCATTTATGAAGGGGAAAGCGGGGGCTTTTCGCTTCCACCTGGAATTCGACTTCCGGAACGAAGAAAAAGAGACCGCCGACAATCGGTGGGAGTTCCCTGACACGGGAACGGACGCGTACGCGGACGTAAAATGTTCCCCGCTGGGCGTCCCGTGGGGAAAAGACCGGAACACCCGTGAAGCGGGTAATCCGCAGAAGGGCTTCGTCCCTGTTTTTCCACATGTCCCGCGACAGCGTACCGTCCCGCTCGACCGTGGTCACATACTCGCCTTTAAGCAGGTCGTGTTTGATGGTCCCGACGATCTCCGTACCCCCGATGAATTCGTCGAGCCAGAGACTCCAGATCCGATACAGTTCCACCTGGAACTCCAGCCGCTTCTCAATGCCGTCATCGATTGCCTGATAGAAGTCGGGAGGAAGATCCGCCACGCTCACGTCGGCGGTAATGTTTTCGGTATTCACCTTGAAGTCGTCGATGCGAACGTTTACGGCTCCGGCTCCGGAGACCGCGAGAGCAAGGAACGCAAGCGTAAGGACGAGGCGCGGGATCATCTGAAAGAGTAAAGAGCCGGCCTGAAAGGTGTCAAGACGCCGCCGGTCGCCGGACTGCTCCGGCCGTGCGAGGAGGAGGCACCGGCATGTCTGCTTCATACGGGATAAAACGTCAGACGGCGTTCCTCCACGTCGATGCCGTCGAGGCGCACCCGGAGGGTGGTGCCGACCGTAAAGCGGCGGCCGGAACGCTGGCCCCGCAGGTCAAGACCGTCGAATCGGTAATAGTCGTCGCCCAGGGTCGATACGGGGAGGAATGACTCGATGAAGACGGAATCGAGGCGGATCCAGAGCCCTTTCGGACCGGCACCCGTTATGACGGCGTCGAAATCCTCGCCCACCCGCCCCTTCATGTACCACATCCGCATGACGTCAACGGCCTTGCGTTCCGTATCCTCAGCCAATCGTTCAAGCCGGGAACAGGCGGCCGTCAGGTCCGGCAGCTCTTCCTTTGCGCGGGTAATCGCCGGTCCGCCCCGGTTCCCGGCGAGGACCGTCTTCAGGACGCGGTGGGTCATGAGATCGGGATAGCGTCGGATGGGTGATGTGAAGTGGCAATAGCAGTCCGATGCAAGCCCGAAGTGCCCCACGTTTTCCGGGGAATACCGGGCCCGTTTCATAGCCCGGAGGACAAGATTGTGTACAAACGGGCCCAGGCGGGTTCCCTCCAGTTCGCCGAGGACGTGGGTCAGGGTGTTCTGGAGCGAACGGTTCCGGGGCCAACGAACGCCCAGCGCGCGGCAGGCGTCCCGGACCTCGGCTATCCGCTCGTCGTCCGGTGTTTCATGGATCCGGTACGGTACCGGCCCGTCGTGGGAGTGCAGGAAGCGGGCGACGGCTTCATTTGCGGCTATCATGAACTCCTCGATGATCCGGTGGGCCGCGGTGCGTTCCCCCTGAACGATCTCAACCGGGAATCCGCGCCGGTCCAGGACGATGCGGGCTTCCGGGAGGTCGAAATCAAGGCTCCCTCTGAGAAGGCGCTGGTTCCGGAGTACGCGGCAGAGCCGTTCCATAGCGGGAAAGGTTTCCGCCGGCACGTCGAAATCAGGGGTGTCGCCGTCCAGAAGCGCGGAGACCTCCTGGTAGGTCATGCGGCGACGCGAACGTATACGGGAGGGGTAGAAGCGGCACTCCCGGATCCGGCCGTCGCGGTGGACGGACATTTCCACCGTGACCGTAAGCCGATCCTCGCCCGGGTTCAGACTGCAGGCGCCGTTACTCAGGGCCGGAGGGAGCATGGGGATCACACGGTCGGGGAAGTAGACGGACGTCCCCCGCGCCCGGGCCTCCCGATCAACAGCGGAGTCCACGGGAACGTATTCGGCCACATCGGCGATGTGGACCCAGAGCCGGAACGATCCGTCGTGTTCTTCGGCGATGGACACGGCGTCGTCGAAATCCCGGGCGTCGCTGCCATCGATGGTAACGGTGAAAAGCCCCCGGAGATCCTGCCGTCCCCGGGTCCCGGTCACACGTCGTCGCCGCGCCGTTTCGACGGCAGCCCGACGGGCGTCCTCCAGAACCTTCGCGGGAAACGTCTCTGGCAGGCCGGCCTCAACGGCGAGGAGGTCAATGTCTTCCCGGGGGCAGGAGGGCTCTTCGATGGCCCTCACGTTCCGGGCCTCGGTCTCCATGCCCCCGCGGGTCCGGCGCCGGTTCAGGTCGGCCAGAACCCGGTCCCCGGCCCGATACTGCCGGTCCCGGGGTAATGTAACCACGGCGGGGCCGATGCGGGCGTCGGTCGGAACGAACAGCATCCCCCCGCGGCCCTGCTCGATTCTTCCGGCGACCGTTCGCCGACCGGGGGTCAGGATTCGCACAACCTTGCCCTCGCGCCGACCCCAGCGTTCCACCTGGATCTCCACCCGGTCCCCTTCGAAGGCGCCCAGGGTGTGACGGGCCGGGATGAAGATATCGCGCTCGCCCGGGCGGTCGGGGGTAACGAAACCGTAACCGTCCCGGTGCGCGCTGAAAACCCCGGTGACCCGGTTGAGTTCCTCCGAAGGGCCGTATTGACCCTTCCGGGTATGGATTACAAGCCCTTTGCGGATCAGGGTCCGGAGGATACGTTTCAGTGCCCGGGCCTCGGAACGGCCGAGTCCCATGCGGGCCACGAGTTCCCGGAAACTCACCGGGCGGCGTATCCGTTCACGTATGAAAAGAAGCACCCCTTCGGGAGAAAGAGCCTCGGGACCGCGGTCGTGGCCCGTCTTGTCGCCCCCCCCTTGCCGTCGGTGTCTCACCGGGGCTTCCTCAGGCGGACGGCAAAGAACCCCCACGAGTCGAAACGGTGGGGATAGACCCGCAGGGCCTTCCTGAGGTCCGGGTGAAACGTTTGCCCGTTCCAGCTATCGAGCCCGGGTTCCCACGGGCCGGGCAACGGACTTTCTTCCACACAGGCCGGAGTCTCCCGGAGAAGTCGATCCACAATGGCCTCGTTTTCCTCGGGTGCAAAGGTGCAGGTGGAATACACGAGGATTCCGCCCGGCGCGAGAAGGTCCCATGCGTGCCGGAGAATACCCCATTGATGCTTCGCGTGGTACGCGATCGCACGGGAATCTTCCCAGCGGCCGGGGTCCTGCCGTCGACGGTTTTTGCGCTCGGGGGTGTGAAGACGGAAGGTCCCCTCGCCGGTGCAGGGGACGTCGGCGAGTATGCGGTCAAACAGCAGGCGCTCCCGGTCGGGGGCCGCCGGATCGGTATTCCCCGCCGGTTCCGGGAGGGGTGCATGCATGGGAAAAGCCTGGGCCTGATAATTCGTTACCACCGCCGAGAGGACGCCGAGGCGTTCGAGCTGGAACTTCAGTAAATTCAGGCGGTCCCGCCGGATGTCGTTGGCGACGATGAGGGCTCTGTTTCCCGTCTGGGCCGCCACCTGGGTTGTCTTACTGCCCGGGGCGGCGCAGATGTCCAGAATCCGGTGGCCGGGCCGGGGATCGAGCAGAAGCGGCGGGATCATGGAGGAGAACCCCTGCATATGGTAATGGCCGAGAAAGTATTCTATCGTACCCCCGGGGTTGGAAAGGCCGTCGATAATCACATCGCCGGCGGAAAAGGGGCCCGGGGCGATCCGAATCCCGGCGCCGTACCGCCGGTCCATCCGTTCGATAAATGCCTCCGGTGAAACGCGGAGGGTGTTTATCCGGGCCTGGTTCGGCAGGGGACGTTCGAGGGCCGCGCAGAAATCGTCGTAGTCCGGGATGACCTCACGGTAACGACGGAACAGGGACAGGAAAACAGCCGGAGCCGGCGCCACGGGCAGGCGGAAAACGGCCTAGCGGCCCTTCAGTGCCTCGATCCGCGATGTGATCGTGCGGACCCGGCTCTGAAACTCCCGGGTGATGCGGTCCGCCTCGTCCACCGAGGTAACCACGTGCGGTGTTACGAGGATGAGGAGTTCCGTCCGGTCCGTCTTATAGGTTGTCGTTCCGAACGCATGGCCGATAAGCGGGATTTTCGAGAGAAACGGAAACCCCGAACGGCCCCGCTCTTTCTGCTCCTCGATAAGACCGCCGATGACCAGGGTGTGACCGGACTGGACGATCGCCGTGGTTTTCGCCTTCCGGGAGGAAAAGGTGGGCGAGAGGATTCCTCCCGTGGTTTCGGAGAATACCGAACTTATCTCCTGAGAAATATCCAGCATCACCTGATCCTTCTCACTGATGTGGGGAGTGACCTCGAGAATCGTCCCGGTGGTGCGGTACTGGATCTGGCCGGTTGTCACCGTTGAGCCCGTGGTGGTGCCGCTCCCGCCCGTGATGGGCTGTGTCGTGGTGGACCCGGCGGCCGTGGGCACTTCCTGGCCGATCTCGATTCTTGCCTGTTCGTTGTCGGTGGCCAGGATGTGGGGGCTTGCCACCACGTTGAGGCGGTCTTCGCTGGCAAAGGCGTTTATCAGCAT
>CAYYSS010000033.1:0-14896 GCA_964474325.1 uncultured Nitrospirota bacterium | reverse complement strand
CCCGCACCGTAAACCCCGCGATCACACCCGACGCCATCATAAGGAGAACGGCGTTGATTACGAAGAAGAAAAGACCGAGCGACAGCACGGTAATCGGCAGAGTCAGGATAATCAGAATAGGCCGCAACACGGCGTTCAAAAACCCGAGAACCGCGGCGGCGCAGAGCGCCGATCCGATCCCGTCCACCTCGATACCGTCGAGGAGGTAGGCCGAAAGGGTAATCGCCCCTGCAAGGACGACCCAGCGAAACAGTATCCCTCGCATCATTCCGTCTGACCCGCCAACTCAGTAATAACTCTTCTTTTTCCGGGAGATCTTCCCTGTTATCCATCCCACGAGAAACACACCCGCACCCGCGAGAAACCAGTTGATCATCCCGGTGCGGTGCAGATCCTCGTTTTCCCGTTTAACGATCCGGAGTTCCGTACTCAAGGTCTCATTCTCACTTTTAAGCCGGTCGCGGTCCTCCGTGAGTTCAATCACATGTGCCGCGTCTTCCTTGAGTTTCGCATACCGTTTCGTCACGCTGTCAAGTTCCCGGCGGGTCTTTTCCAGCTCCCGTCCCTTTTCCCTGAGGGCGCTTCTGGCGTCGGTTAATTTCTTCGCAAGACCGTCGCTCGAGCCCTCGAGATCGTCAAGATCCGATCGAAGGCGTTCAATCTCCTCTTCAAGCCGCGCGATAACCTGGTGACTGGGAGTTTTATCGGTGATGTACTGGGCAAGGACCCATCCTTCGGTTCCGTCCTCGGTACGCACCCTGAGATACTTTTCGTCTTCTTCCAGTACCTCGACGGCCTCTCCCGTCCTTGCCGTCCGAATCACCTTGTGTTGTGTTCCTTTCCCGGTCCGGACGGTGATGATGAGTTGATCGGAAACATACCGGGTCTCGGCCGCTGAGACGACGGCGATCGTCAATACGCCTGAAACAAGAACACCCAGAAACCCCGGGACCTTCCCCGACAAACGCTGCATTACATCACGTGACATGTCTTCCCCCGAAAAACCTGTGTTCTCCGTGGTCCCTTCCCCTCGAACACTCGATCTCTATCCCCGGCTTCCCTGCAATTTGCAAGGTCGAATCGACCCTGCATGGGTCGGGAGACCCGATTCGGGGCCCGACTCGGGAAGTTTCAGGCCCTGCTCCGGCGGTCACGCCCCGGCCGCGGCGCAGGGGCCGCCATGGCCAGTATAATACATCCTAACGCGGACAAGCCGCTTCAGGGGACAGAACAGGGGTCGGAAGCCGGAAGTTTGTACGCCTTCGGCGGAAATCAGAAGGGAGAAGGAAAAAGGGAGAAGGGAGAGGGAAAACGGCGGATTTTTTTGAGGCCGCCGGCCCCGGATGTTATGCAACTGCAAGGTAAAGAAACGCTTCAAACGGGATTTCCCCGGCCCCGGCCCGGCCCGTTTTAAGACGACGATGGATTCCGATACTATGCGTACCGAAATCGCTTCCCTCCACCGGGAGTTGGCGGACCTGAGGCGCGACCTCCACCGGCACCCCGAGCTTGCCTTCGAGGAGCAACGAACCGGAGACATCGTCGCCGAATACCTTGGCCGGTGGGGCGTGGAGATTCACCGGGGTATCGCACGGACCGGGGTCGTGGGTGTGCTCAGGCGCGGACCGGGGCCCGAAATCGCCCTGCGTGCCGATATGGATGCACTCCCCATTCAGGAATTGGGGGCCGCCGGGCACCGTTCTTCCCGGGACGGGGTGATGCATGCCTGCGGGCACGACGGCCACATAACGATGCTCCTCGGCGCCGCCCGCTGTCTTGCAGGCATGAACGGTCTTAACGGGACCGTCTATTTTATTTTTCAGCCTGCGGAGGAAAACGAAGGGGGCGGACGGGAGCTTATTGCCGACGGGCTCTTCGAGCGGTTTCCGGCCCGGGAGGTCTACGGGCTTCACAACGTACCGGGTCTTCCGGCGGGAACGTTCGCGACCCGGCCCGGCCCCCTCATGGCCGCAATCGATACGTTTGAAATCCAGGTGGCGGGACGGGGAACCCATGCGGCCATGCCCCATAAAGGGGTGGACCCCCTGGTGACGGCGTCGGAGATCGTCCTCGGTCTTCAGACCATCGTCGCCCGGGAACTCGACCCCTTGGACCACGCCGTCGTCTCGGCGACCCAGGTTCATGGGGGAGATACGTGGAACGTTATCCCGGAAACCGCCGTTATCCGGGGGTGTATCCGGTATTTTTCCGATGACGTGGGCCTGCACCTTGCCTCGGCCATCGGACGGATCTCGTCCGGTGTCGCCGCCGCCCACGGCGGAGAGGTTATTGTGCGGCATTTCCCGGGCTATCCGGCCCTTATAAATTCCCCTGAGGAAACCCGCGCGGCGCTGAAAGCCGCGTGTGCCGTCGCGGGCGAGACGAGTGTCGAAGGGAACGCTTTGCCGGTCATGGCATCCGAAGATTTCGCCTATCTCCTGAGCGAACGCCCCGGATGCTATATGTTCATAGGAAACGGTACCGGGGAAAACCATCCCATGGTCCACAGCCCCCATTACGACTTTAACGACGAGATTATCCCGGCGGGTGTGGAGTACTGGGTGCGCCTCGTAAAAGAGCGCCTCGGCCCCGATTCTTGCGCACACGCAAGGTAAACGGCAGTGAATGGTGAAGAGAAGGCACAAAGGTTCTGAAAAACGTCTTCCGTCTTCCCTCTCCCTTCAGACTGACTTTCGCCGAAGACGGGTGCTCCCTTCGCGTGCATTCGTGTTCATTCGTGGCAAAAAAAGAGGTTTTCCACTTCTTTACCCGTTTTTTATCCGTGTCAATCCGTGTTCATCCGTGGCTGAATTGTTTCCAAAACAGTGAATACCAACCGGTGAACGGTGAATCCAAGCAATTTAGGCCCCAAAAAACCTATCATAGGACGGATATGGACACATCCCTGAACGAAGATTTCACCGGGGAGCCGGTACCGGAATTCCCAAAGAGCGTTACCCGGGTTTCCACCGGGGGAAAAGACGTCTACCTGGTAGGTACGGCCCACGTCTCGAAAGAAAGCGTCGAGGACGTACGCCGGACGATCTCCGTAGTCCGGCCCGACGCGGTGTGTGTGGAACTCTGTCCCGCCCGGCACAGTGCCCTGGTAAAGAAAGATGCCTGGCGGAAAATGGATATCGTCAAGATCGTCCGGGAGAAGAAGGCCGTCTTTCTCCTTGCCCAGCTTGTGATGACCGCGTTTTACCGTAAACTCGGCGAACAGCTCGGGATTCAGCCCGGAGCCGAGATGCTCGAGGGCGTACGCCTGGCCGAGGAAACGGGTGCGGAACTCGTACTGGCCGACCGGGATATCGACGTCACCCTTCGGAGGGTATGGGGTTTTCTCTCGTTCTGGAACAAACTGAAGATGCTCGGTCACCTGGTAACCAGCATCTTCGTAAGCGATGCCATCGAAGAGGATATGATCGAGGAGATGAAGGAACAGGACCAGCTCGAACATATCCTCGGCGAATTCGCCGAGCATTTTCCTGAGGTGAAAAGGCGCCTGATCGACGAACGGGATCTTTACCTGGCCGAAAAGATCCGGACCGCGCCGGGAACAACGGTCGTCGCTGTCGTGGGCGCGGCCCACGTACCGGGGATCGTCGAACATATTGGTGAGCCCAGGGACCTGGAACATCTGCGGGAACTGCCGAAGCCGTCAGCATGGCCGTCCGTCGTGAAGTGGACGATTCCCGCCCTGATCGTGCTTCTTCTGGTTATGGGCTTTTTCCGGGGCGGGGTGGAACATTCCATCGGATCGATCTATATATGGATCCTGGTAAACGGGATATTTTCCGCGGTGGGCGCCGCCCTGGCCCTGGCCCACCCCCTTACGATCATTGCTTCGTTCTTTGCCGCACCGCTTACGAGCCTGAACCCCATGATCGCGGCGGGGTGGGTATCGGGTCTGGTTCAGGCGAGTGTGAAAAAACCTACGGTCGCGGACCTGGAGAACCTCCCTCAGGCTATCGGTACCGTCCGCGGGTTCTGGCTCAACCCGGTGTCGCGAATACTTCTCGTGGTGGTACTTGCCAATCTGGGAAGTACGATCGGCACCCTGGTTTCAGGGAGCTGGATCGCGGCTCGTACGTTCTGACCCGGTGGGTTTTCCCAAACCCGCTGCGTTTACTGGATTTTTTCGGTTCTTTATTCCCGGTGCGATTATTCTCGGCACCCTTGTTTCGGCCTGCGGGACAAGCCCGCCCAGGAACACCGACGATGCCTGTGAAATGCTCGACGACCGCTCGAGCTGGTACCGGGCAACGAAACGTACGTTTAAAAAATGGGGCGTTCCGATCCACGTCCAGCTTGCAATCATCCACCAGGAATCCCGGTTTCGCGAAGACGCAAAGCCGCCCCGGGGCAAACTCTTCTGGTTCATACCCTGGTTCCGGTCTTCGTCGGCCTTCGGATACGCCCAGGTAAAGGACGAGACCTGGGACTGGTATATCGAAAAGACCGGCAACCGTGGGGCCGACCGGGACGATTTCGGTGATGCAGTGGACTTCATCGGCTGGTACGGAAAACTCGCCCACAGCAAACTCGGAATCTCGAAATGGGATGCCTATAACCTCTACCTCGCCTACCACGAGGGCCTCGGTGGATACGCGAAGAAAACGTTTCGAAAGAAAAAGTGGCTCATAAACGTCGCCCGCAAGGTAGAACGCAATGCAGCCCGGTACCGGGCACAGATAGCCGCCTGCCGAGACGACCTCGAGGGACCCTGGTACTGGCCGTTCTAACAACCGGGAGTTCTTCAGGCGCGTTAAGGATTCTTCCTTGCCGTATGAAAAACTGTACAGATCTTAAAGCGCCGGTTTTTTTGAAGAAAAATCACTATCCCTGACCAACAGGGTCCTGCTTGTGCAGGAAAAACCATACAGGTTGCGGCGATCTTCGGTTTTAGGCCGGACTCTGCCGACAGAGAAAAACAACTATTTTTCAGTGTGTTACGGGAATTATGTCTGCCTGGCACAGCTACTGCAGTATTAAGAAGACGGCCACGGTGAATTCCTGGTCGAACGTAAAGGTATAAAACGGGAAAATGGCAACCTGCGCAACGAGATATGATCACGGATTCGGCAAAATGCCCGCCACGGGTGTTCGGCGGCCTTCGATTCTCGTCGTTGACGACTATCCGCCCATTACGGATGTACTTTCCCGCATTCTGGAAAACGTGGGCACGGTCGCCATTGCCGAAAACGGGCTCGAAGCCCTCGAGAGATTCCGGGCCGGTTCTTTTGACGTTGTCCTGTGTGACGTTGATATGCCTGTTATGAACGGTCTCGAATTTTTCCGGCGCGCTGTGTCCGGTGATCCCGGTCTGCGGGAACGGTTCGTGTTTTTCACCGGCTCCCCCACATCGGAGAGCCGTGCCTTCTTCCGGGAGCAGGCGGTGCAGTTCATAACGAAGCCCGCCCTTCCCCAGGAAGTTGAAACAATAGTTTCCATGATCTTAAGAAAGACGTTTCGGGAGAGAACTCGAGAACCGGTCGGTGTTGTATAACCGGTGATTCCCGGGCCTGTCGGCCTTGCCCCTCCCGACGGGCCCGGGGAAACGTCCTACCTCCATGGCGGGGTGGCCGCCAACATCGGAAAACAGGTCCCCAATCCCCTCACTTCCGTCGTCCACCCCGCCATGTTATTTTTTTCTTGCGGTCGTATAAAACCCGAACCCGGCGGCCTCGAAAAGTCCGTGACACGCCCGACCTGCACGCAATGCCTGAAACCGGGTACACTTTCCGATGCTGTGGGTCACACCTCGCATTGCACTTAATGAAGAAGAACTGACGTTTTTCTTCGTCCGGGCCTCGGGCCCGGGGGGGCAACACGTAAACAAAGCGGCTACCGCGGTTCAGCTCCGGTTCAACGTGCAGAACTCTCGTTCCCTGCCCACGTCCGTCCGGGACCGACTCGCGACAATAGCGGCAAAGAACATCTCGTCCGACGGCACCTTGATTATTACGGCGCAACGCTATCGGAGCCAGGAACGGAACCGGAAAGATGCAGTCGATCGACTTTCGGCGCTTATCCGCCGCGCGGCGGCGGAACCCAAGAAGCGACGCCCGACTCGGCCGACGGCGAAGTCCCGGGAGGAACGTCTGAAGGCGAAACAGCGCAGGGGGAGCCTGAAAAACTACCGAAAACGTATAAGGGCCGAGGAAGACTAGCCGCGGCAGCACGGCTGAAACGTCTCTGCCGACGACAAGGAAGTTACGGATAAAGAAACCAAGCATGAAACCGAAACCGTCCGCGATCAACATCATCTGGCTCGGGATGATCCTTCTCGCCACCGTGGTGGCAAGTTATACGGGTCGGATGGACCAGGTGACAAAAGCCTCGTTCGAGTACGCCAAAAACGCCGTTACCCTGGCGATCGGCCTCGTAGGCCCCATGGCCCTCTGGCTCGGTATTATGAAAGTCGCCGAGGAAGGGGGGCTTATGGCGATCATCGCCCGGGCGGTGCGGCCTCTTATGGTCCGTCTCTTTCCCGACGTCCCTGCCGACCACCCGGCCATGTCGGCCATGCTCATGAATATGGCGGCAAACGCCCTCGGCCTTGGGAACGCCGCAACCCCCATGGGGATCAAAGCCATGCAGAAACTCGACGAACTCTCGGCCGAAAAAGGCACCGCGACAAACGCCATGTGCCTTTTTCTGGCAATCAACACGTCGAGCGTTACCATACTGCCCCTCGGGGTTATCACCGTGCGGGCCGCCGCGGGTGCACAACACCCGGCCTCGATCCTGATCCCGTCCATAATGGCCACACTCTGTTCCACCGTTGTCGCGATCGTTGCGGCAAAACTCCTGGCCCGGGGCGATTATTCACTGCCGGCCGATGAAATTACGTCAACGGGCGAAAAGGATAGCGCGGCGTCGGAAGAATCCAATTTTATCCCGCCGGGTACGTGGGGCAAGGTGTTCGTATGGCTCTGTGTTGCCGCCTTTTTGGGCGGAATCGTCTATCGGATGATCAGCGCACCGGGTGCCGGTATGACGACGGCGGATATTCTGAACACCGTGTCGGGCTGGCTTATACCCATATTGATCGCTTGTTTTCTGATCTTCGGATATCTGCGGGGGGTAAAAGTTTACGAGACCCTTACCGAGGGGGCGAAAGAGGGGTTTGAAACAGCGGTGAGAATCATTCCGTTCATGGTGGCGATTTTCGTAGCGATCGGTATGATCCGCGCAAGCGGCACGATGGAGCTTCTTATCACCTGGCTCTCGCCGGTAACGGAACTCATCGGTATGCCGGCCGAGGCGCTGTCCATGGCCTTTCTCCGGCCCCTTTCGGGTAGCGGCGCGTTCGGAGTAATGTCGGAGATCGTTTCCCGGGATCCCGACAGTTTCCTCTCGGCCCTTGTTTCCACCATGCAGGGCTCCACGGAAACCACCTTCTATGTGCTCGCCGTCTATTTCGGCAGTATCGGGATAAAACGCACTCGCCATGCCCTGCCTGCGGCCCTTCTGGCCGACACCGCCGGGATCCTGGCCTCAGTGGCCGTCTGTCAAATCTGGTTCGTTGCTTAACCCGGGTTTCTCGGTGCAGTTCCCATGTCGCGGCGGAAAACCGGAGCCGAAGCGATCAAGAAATTCCGCGCCACGGCGTCGGTTTTGGTTGTGGCCCCACGCCACGTTCGGAGTAACAAACGATGGTACACAAGATTAACGATACAAGCAGATACCACCGGGAAGAACTCGACACCCTCGGCTGGGAGGCTACGGTCTGCCGGTACCTGGAAAGCGCCGGGAGTCCGTGCCGGAAGCTCCTCACCGAAGACGGCACCTACGGAGAACACCTGGTCTCATTCCTCGAACAACAGATTGGGATTTCCCGGCGGATCAAGACCGTACTCGAAGCGGGCGGCGGCGACGGGTTTCTCATGCGGGATCTCCTCAAAAGCCTGCCGCACCTCAAGCCCGCCATGCTCGACATCTCGCCGGTACTGCTTGCCTGCCAGGAAACAACGCTCGCTCCGGCGGACGTAACCTACATTAACGACGACCTCCTCACGGCAACGCCGGAATTTCTTTCCGGCTTCGATCTTGTCATCATGAACGAGATCCTCGGGGATTTCCCCACGCTCACGGGATTCAGCCGCGACAAACTCGCCGCAAGCACGGCCCCGGTCCTCAAGACCGCCCGGGCGTTGATCGACACCTACGGGCTTGCCCCGCTTCCCCACGAAACAGCGTTTAATCTGGGGGCGCTCCAGGCACTGGAAAAGCTCTGCCGGGCCGAGGTCCCCAATATCTTTCTCAGCGAGCACAGCTGTGAGGCCGTGGCGCCGGACGACCTCCGCCGGTTCGTTGAGATCACTGCCGACGGCGTGCCCGCGCGAATCCGCCTCAAGGGTCACGACGAATATACGATCAAGTTTTCGTATCTCGAACGTATCGCCCGGTCCTTCGGCTACGCCGTAAACCGCGGGCCAATCGCAGACTTCCTCCCGTTACGCGTGGACGACCGCCTCCGGACGATCCTGGCTGTAGGTTCGACCGAAGACGAACACGAAATAATCCGCCATTTCGTTTCGGATCTTTTCCAGTACGAATACCTGCTTTGCCGCCGCAAACGATGAACGCAAAAAAAACCGTCGGTACCTTTTTCCGCGCAACCGGGCGGGCCAACCAGGTTACAGGAGCGGCGGACTGTGGTGGATAAAGAGCCTGAGAGTGCCGTTGCCCGTATTCCGGATCCCGTGTTTTACGTCGGCCGGAACGAAAATATAATCCCCTGCTGAAATCTTTTGCCAGGCGCCGTTTATGTAGCCCTCTCCCGATCCCTCCACGACGAAAATCGAGTCAACCTGGGGATCGTGGGTGTGTGCCGGGATCTCCACGCCGGGGCTGATATCGAGAACGCTTACGCTCACGGCGTCGGTATCCGATTTATTCACCAGCACTGCAAGTTTCACGTTGGGAAACTTCGGGTGGTCCTTGAACGCATATCCGCTTTTTTGAACGAAAACACTTGTCATAAAGGATGACCGCCTTTCTTTCATTCATATCTACTCTTCACGAGTGGACGTCCGCGGAAAACCCGTCTAAATCTCACGGTTCGTGCCTGTTCGCGGTCTAACGATATCCGGCGGTGAAAAGAGGTCGACGAATCTCCGGCAACCGTCCTCCGGTTCTTGACGTCCCGGTGTAGTGCTGATAGGATAACACTGAGACGCTGGAAGGGAAAAGAAACCGCTTTCCGAGGTAGCGAGCGGGCGTGCGGGCCTTCGGGCCCGATCGAAAAACGGGGCGTTTTCGATCCATGGACTCTTCGCTTAAGCGACAGGTCGATTTGCTGGCGGTTATAAGCGAAGTACAGTCACGCTTTATCGCCGACACTCCGATCGGCGAGATGTTCAAGGCCCTCCTCGACCGGATTCTCTCCCTTGCGGAAAGCGAATACGGTTTTATCGGGGAAGTCCGCAAAAACGCGGCCGGGAAACCCTACCTCAAGACCTTCGCCCTCACCAATATCGCCTGGGACGAAGAAACACTTCATCTCTACAAAGAACATGAGGCCCAGGGGATGGAGTTTTATAACCTGGACACCCTCTTCGGCGCGGTACTTCGTACGGGTAAACACATAATCGCCAACGACCCGGCGAATGATCTCCAGAGCGGCGGACTTCCCCCGGGGCATCCGCCGCTTCATTCCTTTCTCGGGCTTGCGCTCAAACTCGGCGACCGCATGGTCGGCATGGTGGGTCTTGCGAACCGCCCGGGGGGATACGACGACGACTTCGTTGCGTATCTCGCTCCCCTGGCCTCCACCTGTGCCACGGTAATCGAGGCCGCCAGGAACCTGCAGAAACGAAGGGCCGCAGAAGCGGCCTTCAGGGAAAGCGAGAACCGGTATCGATGCCTGTTTGAATCATCCCCTGACGCCATTGTTATCCTGGAGGACTTCCGGTTCATTGATTGTAACGGCGAGGCGGAAAGACTTTTCGCTACGCCCCGGAGCGGACTTCTCGGAAACTCCCCGTTTGCCTTTTCGCCCGAATATCAGCCGGACGGAAGGCCTTCTCGGGAAAAGGTCGCCGAAATCGTCCGGCGAGCGCAAAAGGAAGGCTCCCAGCGTTTCGAATGGCGGCATAAACGGGGCGACGGTACGGTGTTTGACGCGGAGATCACCGTGAGTGTCATGGAAAGCGAAACGGGCCGCCGGTTTCAGGGAATCATTCGGGATATTACGGCGCGAAAGCAGATGGAGCGGGAACTGATACGGGCCAAGAATCTGGAATCCCTCGGGTATCTGGCAGGGGGTATCGCCCATGACTTCAACAACATGCTTACCGGTGTTTTCGGAAACATCGAACTCGCCCGGATGAATACGGATCCGCGCAACCCGGTTTATCGGTGGCTCACGGAAGCCGGCCTCGCCTCCGTGCGCGCCCAGGAGCTTACGAGGCGTCTGCTCACGTTCTCCCCCGGAGGGGCTCCCTCGGTGGGCCCGGTCGACCTGGAGACGATCGTTCGCGAAAGTATTTCCCGTTGCCTGAACGGAACAGACTGCACGGGCGAGGTCATCGTTCGGAGCGATGTCCCGCCGGCCAAGGCGGACCGGCGGCAGATGCGACAGCTCATCGACAACCTGATCGAAAACGCCCGGGAGGCCATGCCGGAGGGGGGCACCATCAGCGTCGTCGTTGAAAACGAGACCGTCGCGAACGAATCCCCGCTCCCCCTCGGTCCCGGGCGGTACGTACACCTGGGCATACGGGATACGGGCAGGGGGATCCCGCCGGAAAACTTTTCTCGCATTTACGATCCCTACTTTACAACCAAAGATCCGGGAAGCCCCGGGACGGGGCTCGGGCTTGCTATCTGCCATTCGGTCGTCGACCGGCACGGGGGCTTTATCCACGCCGAATCGGAACCGAGTCGGGGCTCCGTGTTTCACGTCTACCTGCCGGCTGCACAAGAAACGGAAAACGAAGCCCTGAAGACCACGGACACGGTAGCCGACGGCGCTCCCGCGGGAGATAAGAGACGGATACTCCTCATGGACGAAGATGATACGGTGGCCAGGGTAGGGAAAGATATACTCGAATATCTGGGCTACGATGTTACTCTTGTCGCCGACGGCAAAGCCGCGGTCGCGGTCTACGAAAAGCCTCTCTACGACGGCAGGCCCTTTGATGCCGTGATACTGGATCTTACGGTTCGCAGCGGTATGGGGGCCGTGTGGACCCTTAACCGCCTGCGGCAACTCGATCCGCGCGTCAAGGTCGTGGTATCGAGCGGGTTTGCCACGGACCCGGTTATCGAGCGATATCCCGAGCACGGGTTTGACGCCGTGATTGTAAAACCTTACAACGTACGGGAAATCGAACGTATCATAAAACGGCTTATCGTATAAGGCAACCGGTTTTCACAGCCATCCCATAGCTCTTCGAAAAACGGCCGTCTGGGCGTTATTTATTAGGGATTTTCGTTAATTTCGCCCTGATTTTCAAACCATGAGTTTCTTGTTTTTCATCGAGCCCCCGTCTTCGTGGGGCAAGGGCGACCGCGTGCCGTCCCATACTGCGGACCATATCCCCGGCAATCGGCATTCCCGGGGGACGCCGTGAAAATACTTCCCCCTTTGCAAAAGGGGGACTGAGGGGGATTTCGTTGTTGTATTGAAAAAATCCACCCCGGCCCTCCTCCGGATCGGATCTTCGATTTGCGAAAGGAGGGAGATATGGGGAAGAGCTATGGGACGGCTGTGACCGGTTTTCGCCGCTGTAACGTTCGCCTTGAGGTGCCGAATACGAAAACCTGCTATCCTACGGCATTTATGGAGCCCCTCGCGTCAAGAATACGGCCCCGAACCCTCAACGAATTCATCGGGCAGGAACACCTGGTCGGCCGGGAGAAACCCCTCCGTGTTGCAATCGAGGAAAAGCATCTTTTTTCCTTCATCCTCTGGGGGCCGCCGGGGGTGGGAAAGACCACCCTTGCCCGCATCTACGCCGAAGCCCTGGATGCGGCGTTTTTCGAACTCTCGGCGGTGTCGGCGGGAAAGGCCGACGTAAAGAATATCGTCGAGCAGGAGTTTTTCAATCAGCCGAAAGTCCTGTTCCTCGACGAGATCCACCGTTTCAACAAGGCCCAGCAGGATTTTCTTCTTCCGTTCGTGGAAAAAGGGGTGCTCACCCTTATCGGCGCCACCACCGAAAACCCCAGTTTCGAAGTAATCGCACCCCTGCTTTCCCGTTGCCGGGTTTTTACGTTAAACGAGTTCAGCGAAGACGAAATGGAGCGGATCATCGAACGGACCGGCATGAGCCTCGACGCCGAGGCCCGGGCCTGGCTTGTGTCTCTTGCAAACGGGGACGCCCGCCAGGCGATCACCATGCTGGAGAACACGGAACGCCTCTACGGAAAAATAAACCTTGAGACGCTGAAGAATACCCTTCAGTCGAAACACCTCCGATTCGATAAAAAAGGCGAGGAGCACTATAACACCATAAGCGCGTACATCAAGAGTATGCGTGGGGGAGACCCCGACGCGGCCCTTTATTACCTTGCGCGTATGATTGACGCGGGCGAGGATCCGAAGTTCATCGCCCGGCGCATGGTGATCTTCGCGTCCGAGGACGTGGGGATAGCTCAGCCCACGGCTCTGGTGGTGGCAAACGAGGTCTTCCGGGCCGTCGAGACCATCGGGCTTCCGGAGTGCGAGATCAACCTGGCCCACGGTACGGTCTACCTGGCCCAGGCAAAGAAAGACCGGCGCGCCTACGACGCCTACCGCAAAGCCCAGGCCGATGTGAAGGAACACGGAAACCTGCCCATCCCCCTCGAACTCCGTAACGCCCCCACGAAACTCATGAAAGAACTCGACTACGGCAAAGACTACGAGATGTATACGGACCGGTC
The DNA here is from genome assembly GCA_964474325.1 of uncultured Nitrospirota bacterium. Lineage (GTDB taxonomy): Bacteria > Nitrospirota > Thermodesulfovibrionia > SZUA-242 > CAYYSS01 > CAYYSS01. The sequence goes on along the minus strand of CAYYSS010000033.1, from coordinate 2,017 downwards.
GCGGCTCCCGGATAAACTCAAAGGAAAACGGTATCTCCGGGAACGGGAAGATTGACGGGTTTCGTAGGGGGAAGTTTTCGCCGCTACGAGGTTACCGCCCTCGCTTGAGGGCACTCGTGATACTTCGGAACACCGGATCCGTCCGGGTAAACTCAATGCCCATGCCGTTTTTATGGATCCGGTCATTGCTGTCCAAAATACTTTTCGCCCCCAATTCCGACCATTGATTTCATGGCCTTTTTTCCGTATTTCGATCGGTTTTGGGAACGAGGTTTACGGATTTCGGCTTCAGAGTTCTGCGGTAGAGAAGGAATGTTCATCTTCTTTGCTCGCCCAAAGAAGACGAACCAGAAGAAAGGGCGCCCCCGGGCAGGAGGTTCCCGCCTGCGGCGGGAATTCCCTGCGCTCCTCGCCCCGGCGGGGATTCCGGGAACTCCTCCCTTCGGTCGTCAGACAGCCCGGAATCCTTATCCGCCGTGGCTCCGGGGCTCGGCCTCCTGCAAGGGGGAAGGAAGAGGAAAAAACCTATTTTGGACAAGAGTGGGATCCGGTAATTACCTATCCGCCGTACGTAGCGCACGACCCCCTGGAGGTGGGCGATCTTTTTCGCGCTGAAAAATACGAACAGTTCGACGGACACTCCTACGCGAAATCCTTTCCGGGTCCGGACGAACATGCCTTTTCGGGAGATCCTCACGGTGCACCCCCGGACCGTCTCGCAGCCGGCGCATACCAGAACCGGAAGGCGTAGAATATACCGAGGGCAGCTTCGCTTCATGGAACAACACCTTTACGTTCAGGAACCACCCCTTTTGAAGAACGTGCTTCCTTTTTCGACCACCCGGATCGTTTTCTTGATCCCCGGGTCTCCGTGGCAGTCGGCGGATCTACAGAACGGCGTTCACGAACGCCCCCGGTTAAGGAGGTTTCGGAGTTCCGCGTAGGACTTCTCGGCGCATTCGTGGCAGAGGCCGTGGGTTATCTCCACGGAGGCATGCTCGCTGAGGTATGCGTCCACCTGTTGCCAATACCCCTCGTCGTTTCGTATTTTCTTGCATCCGGCGCATATCGGCAGGAGGCCACTTAAGCGTTTTACTTCCGAAAGTGCCGTACGGAGTTCCCGAATAAGTCGCTCCTGCTCCCGCCGGGCGGTGCGAAGGCCGAGCTGGGTACGCACCCGGGCCCGGAGTTCTTCTCCATTGAACGGCTTCGTGACGTAATCAACCGCTCCCGCCCGGAACCCCCGCACGATATCCGCCGGGTCCGTTCGGCCGGTGATAAAGATTACGGGCAGGTCCCGGATTTCCGGGGATTCCCTGAAACGGCAACAAACGTCAAAACCGTCGCAGTCGGGAAGGACAACGTCGAGAAGCACCAGATCCGGCCGGAGGCTCCAGACAAGCTCCAGGGCCTCGGCACCCGTGCCCGCGCACGAAACCTTGTATCCCTCTCCCCGGAGGACGGAGCCGAGTAGGCGTACCGTCTCCGGGGCGTCGTCGACGACAAGGACGTGAGCCCGACGGGTCGCCGGATGCACAGGACGGTTCGTCACGAGCGGTTCTCGCCCACGGTGCCGTTTTTCCCGGCCGGAACGGTCACCGTCGCTGCAATCGGTCCGCCGACACAGACCACCCGGTTCCGCCCCTCTTCTTTCGCTACGTAGAGGGCCCGGTCCGTGGATTCAAGGAGCCGGGTCGGGACTGTGCCTATTTCCGGAATAGCACCGGCAATCCCGATGCTTACGGTAACGTAGTCGTTGATCGGCGACGTCGCGTGGAGGATCCGCGCTTGTTTAACGGCAGTGATAACCTCCCGCGCTACCGCCACAGCCCCGTCGGGCCCGGTACCGGGGAGAATCGCGGCGAACTCCTCGCCGCCGTAACGGGCCACCAGATTCGCGCCCCGGCGGACCGCCCCTGCCGCGATTGCCGCGATCTTTCTAATACAGTCGTCTCCAGCAAGGTGGCCGTACGTATCGTTATACTGTTTGAAATAGTCGATATCGAGTATGAAAACG
>CAYYSS010000032.1:0-14998 GCA_964474325.1 uncultured Nitrospirota bacterium | reverse complement strand
CCGGCCCCATCTACTTTCAACGCCTCGTGGTCGCGGCCGACCGGTCCCCTCGGTAGATCCTCCGGTTTTACGCCGCCGCACGGTTACTGCTCCGGCGCGCCGGAGGCGCGGACGAGAGGGAAAACCAGGAAAAGACGTCGGCAGTCGGCGGTCGGCAGTCACGAATTACGAGTCACGAGTCACGGCAGTCGGCGCGCCTGCGCCCGCGGGCGTCAAGGTCCGTCATCCGCTTCGTCGCATGGACGGACCACCGCGATCATGCCCCGCACCTCGGCTACCGTCACCGCGGTCCCGGAAGGAACCACCCCTGCACCGTCTTCGCCGACCGCCTGCCAGAGTTCACCGCGGACCAGTACCATACCCCGGGGGTCCAGGTCCTCGGATACGGTACCCCGTGCGCCGACAAGGCCGACGCTGTCATCGACCCGACCCCAATCGTAGGCCTGCCAGGTGAAAAAGAAAAGAACCGTGTCTTTGACGACCCACCCGACGACGATGCACCAGAAGAGCCAGCGGGGCACCGGAAGCCAGCGGCCGACAAGAAGAAGCCCCAGGACCACCGCGCCGAGGGCCGGGATCTGAAGAAGGATATAACGAACAACCGTTCGCGACGTTATACGAGGCTCACCCATGCTGACCGTACCGCACCATTGCTAACCCGCATTTCTCATAGTCATTCTACTGCGGAACCGGAAAGCACCGCGGCTACTGCGTTGCGTTTGGTTCGGGTGCTCAACGTACCGTCAAGTACGTTTCCGCGCCCGAACCGGCGCGCGCCTTGTATCCACGGCCCTTTCCGCCCCCTCGCTACGAACCACCATGAGAAATCCGGGCTACGGATAGCCGAGGTGGGTAAGGCAGCGCATCCCGCAGTCCCGCCGGGGGGCGGGACTGCGGAACCCGGTGGTATCAGCGGGAAAGAAGCCCCTCTTCCGGGTACGCCTCGACATTGTGAATACTCAGGTCCGCACCCCGCATTTCGTCTTCCGCCGAAAGGCGTATCCCCACGGTCGCCTTGAGAATACCGTAGATGACGAACCCCGCGCCGAGGGCGATCCCCGCGGCAAGGCAGGTTCCTGCCAGTTGGCTCAGAAAACTCACCCCGCCCATTCCCCAGAGGGCCTCGGAACCGAAGATACCCGCCGCGATCCCGCCCCAGCTTCCCACGAGTCCGTGCAAGGGCCAGACACCCAGGACGTCGTCGATCTTAAGGCGTTCCTGCTCGATGGTGAACATCTTGACGAAGATGATCGCCGCCACGACCCCGATGGCAAACGCCCCGAGGGGATGCACGATATCGCTGCCCGCACAGATAGCCACAAGACCCGCCAGAGCGCCGTTGTGGATAAAACCCGGATCACCCCGGGAGACCAGCAACGCCGCCAGGACACCCCCGACCATGGCGAACAGGGAATTCACGGCCACAAGACCCGAGATGCCGTTTATCGCCTGAGCACTCATCACGTTAAAGCCGAACCAGCCGACGCAGAGGATCCAGGACCCCAGGGCGAGAAAGGGGATATTACTGATGGGTATGGGATTGCTCCTTCCGCCGGTCCCGTAGCGGCCCTGGCGGGCGCCGAGGAGGATCACCGCGGGGAGGGCAAGCCAGCCGCCCATGGAATGGACAATTACGGAGCCCGCATAGTCGTGAAAGGGGACGCCGCCGATTTTTGCGATCCATCCCTGAACACCGATCGCCGTCCCGTCGGGCCCTACCCCCATGCGGCCCCACATGAGTCCCTCGAAGAAGGGATAGACCAGGCCCGCGAAAACAGCTCCCGCCAGGACCTGGGGCCAGAACTTCGCCCGCTCGGCGATTCCGCCCGATATGATGGCGGGAATACATGCGGCAAACGTGAGCAGGAAAAAGTAATGCACGAGATCGAAACCCTTTTCCGGTCCCATGAGAAGACCGGCCGGCTTCATGAAATGAATGCCGTAGGCCAGGGGAAAACCAATGAGAAAATAGACGACCGTGGATACCGACCAGTCCGAAAGTATCTTCACCAGGGCGTTGACCTGGCTCCGCTGCCTGACCGATCCTACCTCGAGAAACGCGAAGCCGGCGTGCATGGCAAATATCATCACCGCCCCGAGCATGAGAAACAACACGTCGCCGCTACGTACTAATTCATCCATATGAAACTTTTCGCCTCCGGTTTTTTTCCAGGGCAATGTGCAACGGTCGTGCCGGACCACAAAAACGTTGTAATCGCACAAAATTGTTATTTTATAACAACCCTGCGGGGGAATCGAAAAGGATTATGATGAAAAAACACCCACCACGTGCCTTTTTATTAAGCACCTGCCCCCGGGCAGGGCGGCACCGGCCCGGGGAATGGTTTCTTTATCCGCAACTTCCCGAGTCGGGCCTTCTCGACGAAGGGTCGATCCGACTCTGCAGTTCGCGGAGAAGTTTTCGCGTCGGCATACGTGTCGACCCTTTGGTTGCGGCTCCAAGGCCGCCTTGGGTTCTTTAATCTTATAGTGGCATAAAATACGTGGCAATTCTTTTGCAGCAGACGATACCTTAATGTTGCAAAAGATTACCGGTGACGGCTCCGGTGGAATCAAGAACATACGCCCGGCCGCCGCTTTTCGTGAAACGGCGGCCGGGTCCGGGCGCGATACCCCGGACGCCACGGGAAGTAAATTCCGGGACCGGCACGCTTTCGGCGCCCCGGCGCCGTTTTACCCGGCGTTTATGCCGTGTTGCGGATTTTCTTGAGGCCGCCGGACCCGGATTTTATGCACCTGCAGGAAATAGTTATGGCGGAAAAGAAAGGACGGGCGGCGTTTTAACTGATGCAGAACAATATGTCGACGGGAAACGAAACTCCCGACCGAACCGGGCACTCGGCCGAAAAGGCGATTGACCGCCTGGCAGGCCGGGCGGATGAACACAGCCGCGTTGTAAGAAGCGGTCTTGCGCTCGCTCAACTTACCGCCTCCTGGGTGGACGACATCGTACGCCGGCGGTGGGCCGCGGGGGCGCCGGATCTCGCCGTTTTCGCCCTCGGGGGCTCGGGACGCGGGGAGATGTCGCCCTACTCCGACATCGACCTGATGTTCTTCAGCGAGAGGGGTATCGGCCGGCGGGGAAAAGACGCCTGCCTGAAAACGGTCTACGCCCTCTGGGACGAGGGATTCGACGTGGGCTACTCCATACGGAACGCTAAAGAGGTTCGCGAAGAGGCCCTGGCCGACGTAAGGACCCGAAACGCACTCCTCGACGCCCGTTTCATAACCGGGGCCAGGGATACCGGGAACGTTTTTTTCAGGAACGTGTTCCCCGGACTGGTTCGGTCGCGCCGGCGGGCGTATCTCAAGGCGATCGTCGCGGAACGGGAGGAGGGGCGCCGGGAATTCGGTACAACGCCGTTTCTCCTGGAACCGAACGTCAAGGAGAGCCCCGGAGGACTTCGGGATCTCCAGACCGCCCTCTGGCTTTCGAGAATCGCGTTCGGCACGGAGGGATTTCGAGGTCTCGACCGTATCCTCGGCCGTCGCGAGATAATCGATCTCTACGCAACCTTCGATCTCCTCTGGCGGATCAGGATCAGGCTCCATCTCCTGGCACGACGTCGCAACGACGCGCTGGATTTTTCGGTTCAAGACCAGGTGGCCTGCGCCCTCGGGTACGGGGCAAAGGGGGGACGGACCCCTGATGAACGTCTTATGAGCCGGTATTTCCTCCGCATACGGACCGGCGCCGCGGTCGCGAAGCGGTTGACCGAACGCAGCATCGAATCGGTCCTCGGCACAAAAGGCGGGCCGTCAAGACTCTTTTTTCGTCGCCTCGCCCCGCCGTTCAGGATCAGCAAAGGCGTTCTCATCTGTGTCGACGAATCCGTCCTGGAAAAAGACCCGTCGCTTGTTTTCCGGGCCTTTGCCCTTTCGGCACGGCACTCCGCACCCCTGGGCCGGTCGGTTTCGGCCTGGATCCGGGCTAACGTCCGGCGTTTCGAGGCTCTGCGCGACGATCCCCGTACCGGCGGGGAATTCCTTGAGATACTCAAGGGGAACAACGTATTCGAAACACTCCGGACTATGCACGGGCTGAGGATACTCGGCCGTTATATCCCCGAATTCGGCCGCCTCCAGGGTCTCGTCGTGCGGGATCCCTTCCACCGGTATACGGTGGATGAACACTCGCTTTTCGCCGTCCGGGCCCTCGAGTCGCTGGGTGATCCGGTCGCCCCCGTGCTTCCGCTCCTTGCTTCGACGTGGCGCGAACTGAAACCGCAACGGCACCTGCTCTACCTTGCGGCCCTTCTGCACGACGTGGCCAAAGGCGGCCGCTCACCCCATCTCGGCACTCACCATCGGACCGACGTATCACCGATCCTCGAACGCCTCCCCCTCGACCCCGGGGAGCGGGATCTTGCGGGGTTTCTTGTACGGGAACATCTGCTTCTTTCGGAAACGGCACAGAAAAGGGAAATTGAAGACCCGGAGGTCATCCGCGCCGTGGCCCGGCGGATCGGGAGTCCGGAGCGATTGTCCGCGCTCTTCGCATTTACGTTCGCCGATCAGGCATCGGTACGCCCCGGGTTCTGGTCCTCGTGGCGGGAGCACCTGATTACGGACCTCAGCATGCGGTTAGCCCGCTTTTTCGAGACCGGGAAGGTCCCCGATCTTTCGCCGGAAGACGTCCGCACGGTCGCCGTCAAGGGGATGCCCGAGCAGTACGTCCGGGTCACAGGCCGGGAAACGGTCCGCCGGGACGCCGACCTCTTCCGTATCGCCGAAACAGCGACCGCGGCGTGCAGAATGGACCGGGCGGAGGGGGGCACAATGGTCGTAACGCTGGTTGCGCCCGCAAGGGCGGACCTCTTCGCGGGCATGGCCGGGGTCCTGGCGGCCCGGTCCCTCAATATCGTCCGCGCCGGCGTGTTTACCCGGGACGACGGCTGGGGCCTTCTGCGTTTTTATATCTCCAACTGGGAAGAAATCGGGGTTGCTGATACGGAAACCACGGTCAAAAGCGATCTGCTCGCCATGGCGACGACCGGCAAGGGTATCCGGCCTCCGGGCGGACCGCCCGCGTGCTACCTGCAGCGGGCTGCGATCTCCCTTGACAACGAAACCCTCGCCGACAAGTCTATCCTTGAGTTTGTCTGTGCCGATCGCATCGGCCTGCTCTATGACGTGGCAACATTGATTGAAAAAGCCGGCGGTGAGATCGTCTCGGCGCGCATCACCACCGACGGGACCTCGGCCGACGACACGATCTATCTCCGCCCCCTGGACGCCCGGACGGCCCACGCGGTACTTTCCGCCCTTTCGGGACTCTTCTTCTCCCCCGATTGCCTCCCCCGGGCCTGACGGCACGGCGAGGGAGAAGCCTGACGCGGACAGGCCGTATCAGGGGACATCAGAAGATGGGGAGACGTTCTTCTTCAACCTCTCACCCGTCCCCTCTCCTTTCCAAAAGCCATTCCCGTTTCTTCGCTCATTCTCATCCGTATCCTTTGTGCCCATTCATGACTGATACTTCCTTTGCCTTCTTCTTTCATCCGTGGCTATCCGTGGCAGAAAACTCCCCTCCGCGGTTCCTCCATCCTTCGTGACTATTCGTGAACATTCGTGGCGAATACTCCTTTTGCCTTTTTCTTCCATCCGTATCCATCCGTGGCCCGTTTTCCCCGACGTCTTCAAAATGTATGCGTTTTGTCGTCATTCGCACGTGCAAAAGCCTAAAAAACAGGCACCGCATGAACATAATTCAGGCATGCCCCCCTGTTACGCCCGAAGGAAACGACTATTTCCCGGCGTTTTTCAGGTTTCCAGGCATGGTTCCCGTGTGGCATACTATCTGCTTTGAGAGCTACGTCTAATACACGCAAGCTTGAGGGTCAAGGAGGTCACGATCTATGAAAAAGATCGAAGCGATAATCAAACCGTTTAAACTCGACGAAGTGAAAGAAGCGCTGTCGGGTCTCGGGATTCACGGAATGACGGTCACGGAGGTGAAGGGGTTCGGCCGACAGAAGGGGCATACGGAACTCTATCGCGGTGCCGAGTACGTAGTGGACTTTATCCCCAAGATCAAAATTGAGATCGTCGTGGCCGAGGACGTGGCCTCGAAAGTCGTTACAACGATCGAGCAGACCGCGAAGACGGGCAAGATCGGCGACGGTAAAATCTTCGTCCTCCCCGTGGAGGAGACGATTCGCATTCGCACCGGTGAGCGTGACGCCGCCGCGCTTTAGTGAAGCTTCTCGCCGGTGGTCCTCTCGGGCCGCCGGCTTGAGCAAACACCCCATTTCATATCGCGAGGAGGAGGACAACGCATGAGTCCCAAAGAAGTACTTGAATTAATGAAGAAAAATGATGTTGTCATGGTGGATTTCCGTTTTATGGATTTCCCCGGAATCTGGCAGCACACGTCGTATCCCGCCCATGAATTAACGGAAGAGACCTTTGAGGTAGGCCAGGGTTTTGACGGCTCCTCCATCCGGGGCTGGCAGGCCATCAACGCATCGGATATGCTGATGATTCCCGATGCAACCACGGCGGAGATGGATCCGTTCACGAAACATCCCACCTTGAATCTTATCTGCGACATCGTTGACCCCATCACCAAGGAACGGTACAGCCGCGACCCCCGGTATATCGCCTACAAAGCAGAGGAATACATGAAATCCACTGGGATCGGCGATACCTGTTACTGCGGACCCGAACTGGAGTTCTTCGTTTTTGACGACGTCCGCTACGATCAGAACCCGGCCGGGGGCTACTACTTTGTGGATTCCGTGGAAGCCTCATGGAATTCCGGCAGGGACGAGGGGCCGAACCTGGGCCATAAGGTACGTCACAAGGAAGGCTATTTCCCGGTCCCCCCCACCGACACGCTACAGGACCTTCGTTCTGAAATGGTCCTGACCCTCGAAGCGCTCGGACTCGCAATAGAGGCACAGCATCACGAGGTCGCCACCGCGGGACAGTGCGAAATCGATATGCGCTTTTCGCCGCTCCGGGTCATGGCCGATAACGTCATGCGTTATAAATACGTCGTAAAAAACGTCGCTCATCGCCACGGAAAAACCGTGACCTTCATGCCTAAACCGGTCTGGAACGATAACGGTACCGGGATGCACACCCACCTGTCCATCTGGAAGGACGGCAAACCCCTCATGGCCGGGAACCGTTACGCGGGCCTTTCCGACCTGGGTATGCATTTTATCGGCGGCATTCTGAAACACTCGAAGGCCCTGGCCGCGATTACCAACCCGACCACGAACTCGTACAAACGTCTCGTTCCGGGTTTTGAAGCCCCGGTGAACCTGGCGTATTCGAGCCGGAACCGCTCGGCATCCCTCCGCATCCCCATGTACTCGCCGAGCCCGAAGGCAAAGCGGGTTGAGGTCCGGTATCCGGACCCGTCCTGCAACCCCTACCTTGCGTTCTCGGCGTTGCTGATGGCCGGTCTCGACGGCATCGAAAACAAAATCGATCCCGGCGAACCCCTCGACAAGAACATCTACGACCTGGAGCCTGAAGAACTTGCCGGCGTTCCCACCTTGCCGGCAAGCCTTGAGGAAGCCCTCGACGCCCTGGAAGAAGACCACGACTTCCTGCTGAAGGGCGACGTCTTCACGGACGACGTGATAGAAACCTGGCTCAGCTATAAACGGGAAAACGAGGTCGACGCCCTCAGGCAGCGTCCTCACCCCTACGAGTTTTTCCTTTACTACAACATCTGAGCAGTTTTTCTCCACGAAAAGCAGCGGCGCCCCGGCGCCGCTGCTTTCACATCGGGGCGGCAGCCCGGGCTTCTCACGGTGTTTCGCAGCAGGAAAACGGCAAGAGAATCCGGGGTAGCATCTTGACAAAAAAACGTCCCGGTGATACTGTTTGCCCATTATCTCGGGGAGGGCATCGGAACGACGCAACCGGCTGACTGCAGGGCACGGTTGCCGATTCGGCCGGTGAGATACGTCTGATTCGGTCTTTCGATCAATCTCCACTATTTCAGAACGGCACGGGAGTGCTGTTGAGGCAATGAAAAAGGTTCCGAGGGGGGACGTTTGGGGAACCGAACCGAAGAAAATATCGTAACGAACCGTTGGGCGGCGGGGACCGGCGTCTGCATGCTCGTGGCCGCAGTGGCCTACGGGCTCAAATTCGTCAGTCCCGTCTTCGATCCTCTGGTCACCGGGATTCTTCTCGGCGTCATCGTCGCCAACCTTTCGGATCAGCCGTCCTGGATAGAGAACGGCGCCGACCGTTGCATTGCGTTTGCCCTGCCGGGAGGCATTGCCCTCTATGGGTTTCAGCTGAAGATCCACGAAGACCTCCGGCAGGAAGAGATCGCTATCGTGGTAGCGGCCTTCGTCGTACTCTATCTGGCCACTACGGCATTTTCCCGCATCTCGGGCCTCCGGTCGAAAACGACGATCCTGCTTTCCACCGGCATGGCCGTGTGCGGGGCCTCCGCGATCGCCGTGGTCTCGCCCGCTATCAAGGCGAAGAAACACGAGACATCGGTCGCGGTTCTCGCCGTGATGGTCGCCGGGCTTCTGTACACCCTTGTCTACCCTGCCCTGACGGAACTGGCGGGACTTTCCGACCCGGCCTTGGCGACCCTTTCGGGCGCCACCCTTCCCATGCTGGGATTGGTAAAGGTCGCCGTATCCTCCCTGGACCCGGAAAACGTGGACCTTGCATTGAGGATTAAGTTTCTCCGGATCGCCTCCCTCGTCTTCATGGTGACCGTCGCGGTGACGTTTTCCGGTATTCGAGAGCGGCGGCTCCGGATTCCCTGGTTTATGGCCCTCTTTATCGCTTTTACCGTCTATACGAACATGGTCGGCATTCCCGGCGCGGCCGACCCGTGGCTGGGCCATGCCTCGTCGTTTCTCCTTACCCTGACACTTTCGGGCATAGGACTCCGAACCTCTCTCGAGTCGGTTGCCAGACCGGGTCTCAGACCGTTTGCCGTAACCTTTTTGAGCCTGGGCCTTACCGCACTCACCGTCGTTTTCCTGCGCGGCGCGGCATGAAATCCCGGAACATTACAACGACCGTTCTTTTGCCCATTATCGGTTTTATGTTCGTCATATCCGCGGTGGTATTCGTCCGCACGCACACAACGGTTACGAGCGCTGAGCGGCACTATTGGGAAACGGTTGCGTCCCACGACCGGCAGGAGTGGCGGATCCGCATAGCGGAACAGGGAGAAAGAGAGTCTTTTGTCGCCGACACGGTGGCCTATTTTTCCCCAAGCGGCGCCCTGTATCGGATCGTCCGGGACGGACGCGTCGTTGCCGAGAAAGACGGCTTCCCCGGGGATATCCGGGAACGACCGGACGGTTTTATCACCGCCCGTACGGACGGTCGTCTCACCCGGGGCTTTTCAGCGGTGTCGTCCGACGGCAACCTGCGGATCTATATCCTCTACCCTCCGGCCGACGCCCCGCCATTCGGAGAACTTTCCCGTTCAACGCTTTCCGTCTTTACCCTCTCCTGCCTCCTCATGATCCTGGCCGTTATGGGCATTATCCGGAAAAACCTCATCACGCCTCTTCAGGATTTCGCCCGGCGCATTACCCGGGGAGAACCGGTCGTGCCCGTCAATGTAAAGGAGCTGGACGAACTTTTCAGCGTGGTAAACGGGGCCCTCGATACGGCAAAGCGGAAAACCCTGCAGGCCGACACCCTGCATAACATCGCCATGTCCCTCAACAGCAGCCATAACCTTGACGACCTCATGACGATCATCGCCGAGGAATCCGCAAACGTTCTGGACGCCGAGCTTTCCGGCGTGGCGCTGTATGACGAACACGGGCGTTTTACAAAGCTCAAGGTACACGGCATCTCCGCCACGGAGGTCGGCACGGCCATAGGCCGTATGCCCAAAGGCCGGGGCATTCTGGAATTCATGCGCTTGTCCGTTACCCCGGTTTCCATCAACAACATATCCCAGCATCCCGCCTTTTCGGGAGCCTTCCCCGCGGGACATCCGCCGATTACGAATTTTCTCGGCTACCCGGTGTTCTCCCCGGACGGCAGACCCTTGGGCGCGCTGTATTATGCGAACAAACGGATGGGCGCCTTTACGGCGGAGGACGAAGCCGTACTCACCGCTATTGCGTCCGACGTCGCAGTGGTACTGGAGCGGGCGACGGCAACCTCGGAGCTGGAAAAATTCAAGCGGATCATCGAAAGCGCGTTCGACATGGTCATCATCACCGACCCGGCGGGAACCATCGTCTACGCAAATCCGGCCCTGGAGCGTATTGCCGGGTATACCCCCGCGGAAGTCCTTGGCCGGAATCCAAAGATCTTCAACAGCGGACGGCACGACGAAGCCTTCTATAGCTCCCTCTGGAATACCATCCTCCGGGGGGAACCGTGGAAAGGGGAGTTCGTCAATAAACGCAAGGACGGCGAAATCTATCAGACCTCAGCCGTGATCTTTCCCCTCGTCTCCGAGGATGGTGAAATCACGAATTTCATCTCCATTCAACGGGACATCAGCGAAGAGAAGAAGCTCTACGAACAGCTTCTCCGGTCACAGAAGATGGAGGCCATCGGCACCCTCGCAGGGGGCATCGCCCACGACTTCAACAATCTCCTCTCGGCGGTAATCGGTTATGCGGAACTCCTCCTGGACGATATAGACGAGGACGATCCCCGCAGGCGGCACGTGGCCATCATCGGGGAATCCGGCCGGCGGGGGGCGGACCTGGCGGCCCGGATTTTATCGGTGAGCAGAAAAGAAAAGATGGAATTTACCCCTGTCGACCTCAATGCCGTCGTACGGGACTCCCTGGAACTGCTGACCCACAGCATCCCGAAAGACATCACGATTAAGGTGCGGTGCAACCCTCAGCTCCCCCTGATCAACGCCGACCCGACCCAGCTCCACCAGGTCATTATGAACCTGGCGGTAAACGCCCGCGACGCCATGCCCGAGGGAGGCGTGATCACCATGGAAACGGCCCGGGTGGGGAGCGAAGACGGCGCGGCCGGCGACGCACCCCCTTCGTCCGGGGGGTTCGTCAAACTGGGATTTTCCGACACCGGCAAGGGGATGGATGACGAAATCACTCATAAAGTGTTTGACCCGTTTTTTACCACGAAAGACAGGACCCAGGGCACGGGACTGGGGCTCTACATGGTGCATTCCATTGTTGCAAACCACGGGGGCTATATCAACCTGTACAGCGAACCGGGCAAAGGCACCCGGTTCAATATCTATTTCCCCGCGGCGGCCGGACGCGGCCCCGCGACGGCGACGGAGCCGGAACCTTCCCTCGACGGAAAGGGAACCATACTCATCATCGACGACGAATCCTTTGTCCGTGAACTTACGACCGACGTCCTCGGACGTTTCGGCTACCAGGTTATTACGGCGCCGGACGGACGGTCCGGCATTGAGACCTTCCGCGAGGCTCGCGACTCCATCGATCTCGTACTTCTCGATATGATCATGCCCGAAATGAATGGTCCCGAGGTCTTTCAGGTCCTCAAAGGAATCGATCCGGAGGTGGATGTCGTTGTCCTCTCGGGGTACAACAGCGCCGGTTTTGCCGGTATCCAGGAACTCCTGAGCCACGGCGCACGAACGTTCGTTCAGAAACCGTTCAGCAAAAAGGCGCTGGGGCGGGCGGTCAAAGACGTGATGGAAAAACGCCGCTCGTAGCGACCCGGGCACGAGGCGAAGGAAGGTTCTATGTTCGAAGTTCGATGTCCCATGTTGTTTAAACCCGGGACCCGCAACCTTGTTGTTAACCTTGAACCTTATTCTTCATTCCACCGGCCCATCGCCTGTAGCCTATTGCCGATCCTTTTCAGGGTTTCCCCCGCCCTGCGCCGCGTATGGTATTCTTCTTCGGACCCGTTCTCCCGGCCCCGGGTCGGACCCCGGCGGGACGGGGGAGTCGGGAAACACCCGAAACTTCCCGAACTGAGAGAAACCCGGGTTAAACCAACGGCATGAAGGGCAACAACCGTAAGACAAACGGGCATAAGGCAAACGGGCGCGGCGGGTCCCGCATGACCATCGCCCGCAAGATCTCGATCGGCTATGGCGTGTTGCTGGGCCTTCTTGTGCTGATCTCCGCCTTTTCCCTCTACAGCCTCAACCGGCTGAACGTGGAAAACGAAGGTATCATCGGTGCGGATCTGCCGGTTATCGACAATGCCGACGCCATGATCGAGGCCCTTCTGGCGGAGGAGCGATATGCCCGGCGGGCACTGATTCTTGAGGTCGGCGAGGTACCGGAGATATTCCGTGAACGGGCGGAGGAATTTAACGGCCTCCTGGGGCGGATTCGCAACCTGCCCGAGTCGGAACGCTTCCCCCTCGACAAGATCGAGTCCCTGCACAACGACTACATCACCCTTTTTACCCGGCTCTTGGAACAGAAAGACTCCTCTGAAACGGCCCCCGCCGCCCTGGACGAGCAACTCCGCACACTCCAGCGCGACATCGCCGATCTGATCGGCGCCATGGCCCGCCGGGCGCGGGAAAGCCAGCAGGAAAAAAGCAGGGCTTCGGCCGCAATCGGCACCATGGCCTTCCGCATGGCCCTGGCGCTCTGTACCGCGGGTTTCCTGATTGCCGCAATCTCGGCGATCCTGGTCACCCGTAACATCTCGGGAACGATAAATAAACTCAAGCAGGCCGCCGGTCTGATCGTCCGGGGTGAGTTTGACCGGATACCGCGCATAACCCAGAAGGATGAACTCGGCAACGTCGCCATTGCGTTTATCACTATGGCGAAGCGACTGAAACGGCTTGAAGACCTTCACCGGGAGGCAGCAACGGAGGAGGCCGGCCGGATCGCGGCACAGGAACCGGCCGCGGGCTCGTCGGACGTTCGGCCCCTCACGGGGCTGTCCGGTGGAAACACCATCGAAACAACCCTGAGCCGCCGTATTGAGGAGGGGGCGGACTTCGCGGTCTGCCGTATTCTTGTCGACAATCTGCGCGCTTACAACGAGCGCTACGGCTATGCCCGGGGCGACACGATCATACAGGCCGCGGCAAGCGTTATCGAAGACGCCGTAGCCACGCTCGGCAACCCCGATGACCAGATAAGTCACCAGGGCGGCGACACCTTTGCCGTCATCACCGACCCCGACCGGTGCCGGCGGATCACCGATGCCGTGCGGAGGGAGTTCGACGAGGCCGCCCCGTGGTTCTACGAGCCCGAAGATCGGGAGCGTGGATATATCGTAGCAGCGACGGATACCGGAACACCGGCCATGTTTCCTTTCGTCCGGCTCGTCATCGCCGTGGTAACCTCAACGGGGCATAATACCCTGAAGACACCGGATGAAGTCGGAGAGATACTCGGGCAACTCCAGGAATACGGAAAGACCCTGGACGGCAGTGTCTGCGTCGTCGACACTCCGGGCGACGACCATGCCTGAGCGGTCGGCACGCGGCAGGATATGTGCACCCCGGAAGCTTTGCGGCTTTCCGGTTCCGTAGCAGAAGGACTATGAGCAATGAGGGCCGGTGACGCCGTTCTGCGGCTCGGGTCGTGGACGGTTGACCACCTCGATTCCCTTCTCCGCGAGAGCCGCCGGCACGACACGGCCGGCCGGCGGATCGACCTCCTCTCCCGTGCCCTGCTCGGAACACCCTACGGCTCCGATACCCTCAGTCGGCCCGACGAGCCGGAAGCCTTTATCGTTGACCTCGGTCGGGTCGACTGCTTCACCTTCCTGGACTACGTGGAGGCCCTCGGCCGTTCGGCATGGTTCAACGAGTTCCTCGAAAACCTCCGCAGCCTCCGCTACCGGGACAATACCGTGTCCTACACGTGCCGCCGTCATTTTTTCACCGACTGGCTGGATGACGAAAACAGGTTTATCGCGGGCCCCCGGGCGATCCCGGATAACGATCTCTGGACACCCGTGGAGAAACGCCTGAACGAGGGACCCGGGGGCAGGCCGTGGGTCCCGGGCATAAGCCCGGCAGACCGTATAATCCATCGGATCCCTCCGGATCGGCTCGACGCCGTCCTCCCCCGCCTTGCGACCGGGGACTATATCGGCATTTTTTCCGAAACGCCCGGTCTGGACGTGAGCCATACCGGTATCTACATCACGGGGGACACAAAGCCGGTTTTCCGCCACGCCTCCTCCAAAGAAGGAGTCATGCGCGTCGTCGACGAACCGTTCATCCCCTATGTACGGGAAACGCCGGGGATCGTCCTGATACGCCCGTCACAAACGTCCGGCCCATGAAGGAGGAAAACGGGATCGATAAGCGGCCGCGGGGACCGATCCGGCAGGTTGTTTTCAGCCGACGGATGCTGGTCGCTTTCGTTATGGGCTTTTCCTGCGGCCTGCCTCTGCTCCTCACCCTCACGGTTCTCCAGGCCTGGATGACCGAAGCGGGAGTGGACCTTACCGTAATCGGCCTCATGGCGCTGGTGGGTCTTCCCTATTCCCTGAAATTTCTCTGGGCGCCGGTCTTCGATCGCTTTTCCATCGCCGTCTTCGGCCGTCGGCGAGGCTGGCTGTTGCTTTCCCAGCTTTTCCTCGTGGGTGCGATATGCTGGCTCGGCCTGTCGGACCCCGCGACCGGGCCCTGGCTCCTCGCCCTTGCGGCCTTTGCGGTAACGCTGTTCAGCGCGTCCCAGGACATCGTGGTCGATGCCTACCGCCGGGAAGACCTGGCCGACGAGGAACTCGGGCTCGGATCGTCTCTGTACGTCAACGGCTACCGGGTCGGGATGCTCGCGGCCGGCGGCGGCGGGCTTATCCTGGCGGATCATGTCTCCTTTTCCATGGTCTATTTCGTCATGGCCCTGGCCATGGCGCCGGGGATTATTACGACCCTTGTTACGCCGGAGCCCCCGGTCTCCCACGGGACACCGGCTTCTTTGCGGGAGGCGGTTTTCGAACCCTTCCGGGAATTCTTCGGACGAGACGGCGCCGTCCTTATTCTGCTCTTCGTATTGCTCTACAAAATCGGCGACGCCATGGCTGCCGCCATGACCACCCCGTTTTATCTCGACGTGGGATT
>CAYYSS010000031.1:0-15142 GCA_964474325.1 uncultured Nitrospirota bacterium | reverse complement strand
TTCTTAAAAGCCGCGACTATAGCGAACTCAGTGCACTGGCGCGCTTCCGGGACCTGGTGGAAGTGCACCAGTACGGCACCGGCCGGTTCGTCAAGGGAAACCCCTCGGACGAAGACCGGCGGCGGGCCCGGGAGGGCCTCGCGGAAACCCGGGAAGCCGTCCTTTCCGGCCGCTACGATCTCGTGGTGCTCGACGAGGCGAACGTGGCGGTACGCTACGGGCTGATTGCCCCCGAAGAGATCCTCGAACTGATCGATAAGCGGCCCGCGTCCGTGGAACTGGTGATCACGGGCCGGAACGCACACGAGGCGATAACCGCCCGGGCGGATCTCGTAACCGAAATGCGGGAGATAAAGCACTACTACCGGGACGGCGTCCGGGCGCGGAAAG
The DNA here is from genome assembly GCA_964474325.1 of uncultured Nitrospirota bacterium. Taxonomy (GTDB): domain Bacteria; phylum Nitrospirota; class Thermodesulfovibrionia; order SZUA-242; family CAYYSS01; genus CAYYSS01. Next base: position 14,752 of record CAYYSS010000031.1, on the reverse strand, counting down.
GGATAGAGAAATAGAGCGATGACGACCGGAACGAATACGGAAAACAAAGCCCCCCGGAAACGTTCGAGAAAACTTCGATCCGGGTATACCACCGGGGCCTGCGCCGCCGCCGCCGCCAAGGGGGCGGCCCTGCTTCTCCTCGGCCTGAAGACGCGGGAAGTGGACATTCCGTTTCCCGACGGGCGGCGCGTGGCGTTTGCCCTTTCCCGCACCCGCTCGCCCCGTCGAGACGCCGCCCGCCCGTCGGCCTTCGCCTGCGTGCTCAAGGACGCGGGAGACGATCCCGACGTAACCAACGGCGCCGAAATCTGCGCGCGGGTGGCGGGTGCAAGGGCTCCCCACGGCGCCGGGAACCCGCGGGTTCATATTCGCGGCGGCGACGGCGTCGGTACGGTAACGAAACCGGGACTCGCCGTTTCCGTGGGCGAGCCCGCTATCAACCCCGTGCCCCTGCGCATGATTCGGGAGGCCGTGACCGAGGCCCTGGAATCGGCCCCGCCGGATTCGCTTCCCTTTTCCCGGGTGGATGTAACCATATCCGTGCCCCGAGGCGAAGAACTGGCCCGGCGCACCCTGAACGCCCGCCTGGGCATCGTGGGCGGCATCTCCATCCTCGGGACAACGGGAATCGTGCGCCCCATATCCGCCGAAGCGTGGACCGCCACGATCACCGCTTCCATGGACGTTGCCCGGGCAGCGGGGATCGACGAGGTCGTGCTTTCCACGGGCCGCACCTCCGAACGGGCACTGCAGCGACGGCTCGGACTTCCCGAGGAGGCATACGTCATGATGGGGGATTACCTTTCCTTCGCCTGCCGGGATGCGGCGGCCCACGGCTTTACCCGGGTTCATCTTGCCGCCATGTGGGCGAAGACGGTGAAAGCCGCCCTCGGGATAACCCAGACCCATGTGCGCCACGGAGCCCTCGAGCCCGGCCGGGTCCTCGCCCTCCTCGACGACCTGGGCGCCGGGAGCCGCCTTCTTCGCGAACTCGCCCGGGCCAACACCGGCCGGGAAATATTCGAATATCTCGAAGCGAACGGACGCGGGGACCTTGTCGGTGCCGTCCTCGAGCGGGCTCGGCAGTTCGCCGTACAACACACGGGCGGCGGTCCGGCAGTCACCGCGTACCTTGTTCACCATACGGGCCGGGTAGTAGCCGTAAGGGGGACGTCATGACGAAAACCGGCACGACGATCCATACCCTTCACCTGATCGGTATCGCCCCCGACGGGTCTCTTTCCGAGCGGGGCCGGCGGGCCCTCGGAGGGTGCGTCCTGGCGGCCGTCTCGGGCCGCACCGAACCGGTTGCGGAAGCCCTTCGGGTCCCCACCGTACCGCTTGTACCGATGGCCGGCGCCTTCCGCTCGCTCGGCGACGCCCTCGGCCGGGGGGACGCGGCGGTGCTCGCGGGAGGGGATCCCCTGTTGTACGGTATCGGCCGGAAGGTGCTTGCGGCTTTCGGGAATTCAGCGGTGAAGATTCATCCCGCCGTGTCAAGCATGCAGACCGCGTTCGCCCGGATCGCTCTGCCCTGGGACGACGCCCGGATCCTGAGCCTCCACGTAAGACCCCTTCGGGGTGTGGCCGCTTTAGTATCCCGCCACGGAAAGGTCGGCCTTTTTACCGACCCCGAAAACAGCCCTTCCCGTATCGCGGCCCATCTTCTCACGCACGGTATTCGCCGTCAGGCGTGGGTCTTCGAACAACTCGGCACCCCGGCCGAGCGGATCACCGAAGGCGCACTCGAGGAGATCGCCTCCCGGGACTTTGATCCCCTGAACGTGATGATTCTCATTGACCCGGACGGGACGACACCGCAACCCGCCTTCGGTCTCGGCGAAAACGCGATCGTCCACAGCCGGGGACTTATTACGAAAGACGAAATCCGGGCGGTTGCCCTCCACCGGCTTCGGTTGCCTCCCCGCGGTGTCCTCTGGGACGTGGGCGCGGGGTCCGGGTCCGTGGCTGTGGAAGCGGCCCGCCTGGCTCCCGGGCTTCAGGTCTTCGCCGTTGAACGACGGCCCGACGAGGTTCGAAATATCCGGCGCAACAGGGAGGTCTTCGCGGCCGACGGCATCACCGTGGTGGAGGGTGAAGCCCCAGGCGTCCTCGGCGATCTGCCGGATCCCGACCGGGTCTTTCTCGGCGGAAGCGGCGGGAAACTCCCGGCCATACTCGAGGCCGCGGACTCGCGTCTCCGTCCGGGGGGGCGCATCGTGGCGACCGCGGTTCTTGAGACCAGCAAGGAGGATATTCCCCGCATCCTGCGGCAGCGGGGATTCACGGTCACGGCAAGCGACGTCGGGGTCACCCGGCTCACGTGGCCCGGCGGAAACGAGATCCGTACGGATCTGAACACAATACGTATTATCACGGCGGAACGATGAACAACGAATTTTTCATAGTCGGCGTGGGTCCCGGGGACCCTGAACTGATGACCCGGAAGGCGTTGCGGGTTCTTGATGAAACCCCGGTGTTCTGTGTCCCGAAAGGGAAAAAAGACGGCGCGAGCGTGGCCCTGGGGATCGTGGAAGGGGCCCTGGACATACGGGGGAAGGAAATACTCGAGGTCCACTTCCCCATGGAACGGCTCCCCCGGAACCGTGAACCCGGCTCCGGGATACGGCGCGCGTGGACAGACGCGGCCCGGGAGGTCCACGCCCGCCTTTCCGAGGGGAGCGACGTTGCGTTTCCCACCCTGGGAGACCCCACGTTCTACAGTACGGCGTTTTATCTGACACATGCCCTCGCGGAGATTGATCCCGGCGCGGTCGTGCGGGTCATCCCCGGGGTTACGGCCCCGAGCGCGTCCGCCGCCGCGGCCGGACTTCCCCTCTGCCTGGGTGACGAACGGGTCGCCGTTGTTCCGGCGACCTACGGCGACGACAGGGTGCGGGAGGCCCTCCGGAGTTTCGACACAGTGGTGCTCATGAAGATTCACCGCGTACTCGACAGGCTCCTTTCCCTCCTTGAAGAGGAAGGGCGGCTCGAGGGAGCGGTGGTGGTCGAGCGGGCCTCACTGCCCGGGGAACGTATCGTCCCGGCGCGGGATGCGCGCGGCCTCGGGCTTCACTATTTTTCCACGATGATTGTGAGGAAAGAATAACCATGCAACAACCCGTCTTTTTTGTGGGCGCAGGCCCCGGCGATCCCGAACTCATCACCCTGAAGGCCCGCCGTCTGCTCGACGAAGCGGACCTGGTCATCTATGCCGGCTCCCTCGTGAACCCCGCCCTTGTTGAAGGGCTGTCGGCGGTGGTCATGAGTTCCGCCTCCATGACCCTTGATGAAATCATCGACTGTATGGCCAAGGCCTGGCAGGAGGGTAAACGGGTCGTCCGTCTCCATACCGGGGATCCGGCCTTTTACGGCGCGATCAGGGAGCAGATGGAACGGCTGGAGCCATTGGGGATCCCTTACCGGATCGTCCCGGGAGTGAGTTCGGTAAACGCCGTGGCGGCTGCGCTCGAAAGCGAACTCACCCTGCCCGACGACACCCAGACCGTGATCGTCACCCGGCGGGGGGGACGAACCCCCGTACCGGAATCCGAATCCCTCGTACGCCTGGCGGCCCACCGTTGCACCCTCATGATTCTTCTCAGCGTCGCTATGATCGACGACGTGGTGCGGGAACTGCGGGAGGGCGGCTACGACGAAGCCACACCGGTCGCCGTGGTGGAAAAGGCCTCCTGGCCCGGGGAAGAACGCATCGTCCGGGGGACTCTCCTGGATATCGCCGGGAAGGTTGCCTCGGCCGGGATCCGCAAGACCGCCATCATCGCGGTAGGCAAGGCCCTGGGAACCGGTCCCCGGGGCAGGGAATCGAAACTCTACGACGAGACCTTCGCCCACGAATACCGCAAGGCGTCCGGAGAGGAACCAAGCGGTGTCTGAAGTCCTCCCGGAACGCATCGCCGTCCTCGCCCTTACCCGCGGGGGACGTGATCTGGCGAAACGGATCGTACAGGGGCTCCCGGGGGCCTATTCCGGACCCCGGAGCGGTTCCGTCGCCCGGGATATTGCCGCCCGGTGGGCCGACTCCGGCGGCCTCGTGTGCATCATGGCCGCCGGTATCGTCGTCAGGGCCATCGCCCCCCTCGTCCGCCATAAGCGAACCGACCCGGCCGTGGTGGTCGTGGACGAACGGGGCCGGTACGCCATAAGCCTTTTATCGGGCCACCTGGGAGGGGCCAATCTCCTGGCCCGACGGGTCGCGACGATTACCGGCGGCGAGGCCGTGATCACCACGGCGTCCGATACCCTCGGCCTGCCCGCGGTGGATCTCTGGGCCGCGGAATCGGGACTCGTTCCCGATGACGAAAGCGCGTTCTTGAGGGCGGCGGCCCGCCTTGTCAACACCGGTTGTCTCCGGGTGTGGACGGCGGGCCTTTCCCTGCCGCTGCCGGAGGGTTTTCTTCCGAGTGATACACCCGGGGAGGCCGATCTCGTGATTACGAACCGGATCCTCCGTTCCCCGGACGACGGCAAACCGGTTTTCCGACCCCGCAACGTGGTTGCGGGCGTCGGCTGTAACCGTGGCACCCCGGCCGGCGAGATTCTCTCAGCGGTTCGCGAGGCCCTGGACGATGCCGGGCTCTCGATGCTTTCCCTCCGGGAACTTGCCAGTATCGATCTCAAGCGCGACGAACCCGGACTTGCCGAGGCCGCCCGGGACCTCCGGCTCCCGGTCCGTTTTTTTTCCGCGCAGAAACTCAACGCCGTCCCGGGCATACGCGAATCCGAAACCGTCCGGCGCACCACGGGTGCGCGGGCGGTGGCCGAGCCCGCGGCCCTGCTTGCGACGGACCGCCGCGGACAATTACTTGTAAGGAAGAGAAAATGGAAAAACGTAACGGTAGCGATTGCAGAGGATCCCTCGTTGTCGTAGGGACCGGCCCCGGCGCCGAAAAACACGTCACCCCCGACGTGCGCGCCGCCCTGGCGGCGGCGGACGTCATCGTCGGCTACAAAACCTACCTGGATCTCGTCCCGCGGCTCATACGGGGGAAAGAGGTGTACGCATCGAACATGCGCCAGGAAGTGGACCGTTGCCTGCACGCGCTGGACCTTGCCGAGCAGGGGAAGAACGTGGCCGTCGTCTCCGGCGGCGATCCGGGGATCTATGCCATGGCCGGGCTTGTTCTCGAAATGGCCGAGGAGCGGGACACGGACATCGATCTCGAGGTCGTGCCCGGTATCGCCGCCCTGAACGCCTGCGCCGCCCGGCTCGGCGCACCCCTTACCCATGACTTCGCGGCGGTGAGCCTGTCGGACCTGCTCACGCCGTGGGAGACGATCGAAAAGCGGCTCGACGCGGCGGCCTCCGCGGATTTCGTAATCGTGCTCTATAACCCCCGGTCGAAGAAACGCACAACCCAGATCGAACGGGCGCGGGACATCGTCCTCCGCTATCGGCCCGCCGAGACCCCGGTGGGGATCGTTACCGCCGCGACCCGGGAAACCGAGCAGCGGCTGATCGGAACCCTGGGGGATCTGCCCGTCTCGGAAATCGGCATGCAGTCCACCGTGATCATCGGCAATTCATCCACCCGGACCTGGCGCGGGTTCATGTACACCCCCCGCGGCTACGCGGAGAAATACGACCTGGGAGACCGGCGTGCCTGATACCCCCCGGGCCGCCCTCCTCTGGGACGAATCGGGCCTCTGGGGCGTGATGGCCCTTCACGCCCTGCGGCAAGCCGGCTGCCCGGTCTCCGTCGTCACCGCGGACGAGGTTTCATCGGGGGCGCTTTCGGACGTCTCCCTTCTTTTCGTCCCCGGGGGATGGGCGAGTCTGAAGACGAAACGCCTGGGATCCGCCGGCGCCGACGCGGTCCGGAACTTCGTACAACGGGGCGGGATGTATTTCGGAATCTGCGGAGGCGCCGGTCTGGCCCTGGACGTCCCCGGGGGGCTCGGACTTTTGCCCGTCGCCCGGCGGCCGACCCGGGAACGGGTACCGAGCTTTTCGGGCTCGATCGAAGTACATCCCACGGACGCCGGCCATCCCCTGTGGTACGATCCGGCAGTCCCGGTTGTCGACTCCACCGGTGAGGATCACCGGCCCGTGTACTTCCCGGCCTGGTGGCCGTCCCAGTTTTCGATCGTCGATGCCGGGGCGGTGGACGTGCTTGCCCGTTACGGGTCCGCCGGTCCCGACGCCATGAGTTCCGACATGGCGGTCTCGGACGTGGATCGCATCCCCGGCCTCTGGGCGGAACTGGAAGGGGAATACGGTATACTCCTGGACCCTGCCCGCCTCCGGAACGAACCCGCCGTGGTGGAAGGCATGCGGGGCAGGGGCAGGGTGATCCTCTCGCTCCTGCATTTCGACACCCCCGGCGACCGCGGGGGCCGCCGTGTGCTCCGGAATCTCTGGCGCCTCGCCGGTATCACGCCGGGCAACCTGAGCTCCCGGCCGGATACCGGAGAAGAGGCCGTCGCCGGGGACCACCCCCTCTACCGCACCGCACGGGAGATCTTCGATACCGGAATCCGGCTTTTCCTCTGGCGGCCCCGGGGCTCCTGGCTCAGCAACTGGCGCCGGGGCATCCGCGGCCTCGAATATACAACCCTGTATGTGCTCAGCCGGGAGATCGCCCGTTTGAACCCGGGCCGGGACGATCGTATGGACCGAACCGCGGAACTTCTCCTGGTATTCGCAGCACAGGCCCGGGAACTCCTCCTCCGGGAGCGTACCCTGCTGGACCGGGGAAGGCTCAGCTTCAGGAACTGTCCGGATTCCCGGGTCGCCGCCATGCGGGCCGAACTTTTCGGCACCATGAAGAGCCACGGCGGACGTTTTAAAGAGGTCCTGGACCGTCTGGATGCTTTGTACCTGGATTTGCTCCGGCAGGGCGCAGGCGCCGGCACAACGGTTCTACAACGGAAGGGAGGTGGGAAACCGACGGAAACACGCTGACAACTACACACCCGCCGCAGGGTACCCCGCCGTCTGGGGGTAAAAGGGAATCCCGTGAAAATCGGGAGCGGGCCCGCCGCTGTAAGCCCCGTAACGTCCCGACACACAATGAACGCCACTTCACCGGTCCACCGATGGGGGAAGGCTGTCGGGACGGGGGGAGCCAGAAGACCTGCCCCGCGGTGTCGTCACCGGCCGAGAGCCGCCGGGGTGACGAAAACCTGGTCCGCAATTGGTAAAGGGGCCAGTCAGGACGGGCTTGGTCCGTCTTTACTATCGAACAGGTGAGGTGAACACTATGTCATCACAAGTCGAACATGCCCTTAAGGGCACCATTACCGACGAAATGCGCGCGGTTGCAACCCAGGAAGGCATCGAACCCGAAATCATCCGGGAGCGGATCGCGCTCGGCCAGATCGTTATTCCCAACAACACAAACCGGAAGGCCAACGTGGTAGGAATCGGCAAGGGCCTCCGGACCAAGATCAACGCCTCGATCGGCACGTCCACGGAGATCGCGGACCCGGAGATGGAAGTCAAAAAGGCCCTGATCGCCGAGGAGACCGGGGCGGACACCCTCATGGATCTCTCCGTAGGGGGGGATATCGCCGGGATCAGACGCCAGGTCCTCGACGCCATCAGCCTCCCGGTGGGTACCGTACCCCTCTACGAGGCCTTCGCCCGCTCCATCGACGAGTACGGCACGGCGGTCGATATGCCGGTGGAAATGCTCTTCGAGATCATCGAGCAGCAGTGCGAAGAGGGGGTCTCGTTCATGGCCATCCACTGCGGCATCAACCGCATGACGGTCGAACGCCTCCGGAACCAGAACTATCGCTTCGGCGGGCTGGTCTCGAAGGGCGGATCGTACCTCGTGGCCTGGATGCTTCATAACGACATGGAAAACCCCCTCTACGAACACTTTGACAGAGTGGCCGCGATCCTCAAGAAACACGATGTGGTCCTTTCCCTCGGGAACGGATTCCGCGCGGGTGCGATCGGCGACGCCACCGACCGGGTCCAGATCCAGGAGCTGATCATCAACTGCGAACTGCACGATATCGGCCGGAAACAGGGCTGCCAGATGATGGTGGAAGGCCCGGGACACATCCCCATCGACGAGATCGAGGCCAATATCATTCTCCAGAAACGCATGTCGAACGAGGCGCCCTTCTACATGCTCGGCCCCATCACCACCGACGTGGCCCCGGGCTACGACCATGTCACCGCGGCCATCGGCCAGGCCATCTCCAGTTCCCACGGGGCGGATTTTCTCTGTTACGTGACCCCCGCGGAACACGTCGGCCTGCCCTACCCCGAGGACGTACGGGAAGGGGTGATGTGTGCACGGGTGGCGGCCCACGTGGGCGACATGGTGAAGTACGGCCGGAAAGACCATGACCACGAGATGAGCAAGGCCCGGCGGGATCTCAAATGGCAACGCCAGTTTGAGCTGGCACTTACCGCGAGCCGGGCAAAGGAAGTACGCGACTCCCGGGGTTCAGCCGACCAGGAGCACTGCACCATGTGCGGCGAGTTCTGCGCGTCGAAGGTGATCAAGGGCTATTTCGACTGCGAGCTGAAATCCGGGACGAAGGCCTGAACGGAAATTCTGCGCCGGGGTTCTCCCCGGCGCGGTGAAACGTCATGGATTCCTTTGATCCCCACAAAGACGGCGCGGGCTGGCTCGACGATCTCGTCTGGGCCGGGGCCGGAGCGGAGATTCTCTGGACCGCTCTTGAAACCGGGCTCTTCGACCGTCTTCGGAACGGCCCGGTCGAAGACGATACCCTGGCCCGGGAACTCGGTTGGGATCCCGGGGCGGGAGTCCGTTTTCTCCGGGCGCTTCACGCCCTCGGTCTCGTCGCTCTGCACGAAGGTTCCGTAGCGAATACGGAGCCGGCACAGCGCTTTCTTTGCAGCGACGGCGACGAGTCGCTGGTGCCGGCCCTTCTCTGGCGCCGGGAACTTGCGTCCGGCTGGAAAGATCTCCCCCGTGCCCTTGCGCACGGGGGACGTTCCGCGCCCCGGGCCGACGCCCGCGACCTGGATAAGCGCCGGGAACGGTACGCGCGGGCTATGGCCGCCGTGGCCCGCGTAAAAGCGCCCCGGCTGCTTGAACTCTTTTCCGGCGCCGCGCCCGCGGGCCGGATACTCGACGTGGGAGCGGGCGCCGGTACCGTGACCGCCGCCTTTCTCGAAACCTTTCCCCGGCTTACCGGCGAACTGCTGGATCTTTCCTTCATGGAACCTTTTGTCCGTGAGACGATGGCGGCCCGAAGCCTTTCCCCGCGGGTCGTGTTCCGTCCGGCGGATGTACTGAAAGACTGGCCGGTGGAAAACGACGCCTTTTCGATCGTCCTTCTTTCGAATATCGTGCATGCCTTTTCCGAGATCGAACTTCCCCACTTGATGCGGGAGGCCGCCCGGGCCGCGGCGTCCGACGGCGTTGTCCTGGTGCACGACTATTTTCCGGAACACCATCCGGTCAAGGCGTCCTTCGCGGATCTCCTGATGCTCATGACCACCTACAACGGCCGGGTTATTCCCCGGGACCGGATTCTCAGAGAGGCGGAGGCGGCCGGCCTTTCGGAAAGCGTTTTCGTTCCGTTCGAAGGCGATACCGCCGTCCTTGCCCTTTCGCGTTCGCCGGAGGGAATTGGACGGCTCACGGTACGCCCCGAGGACCGCGTACGAAGCGAGGTCCTCGCCCTGGGGTTTACCCGGGCCGTGTTTGTGGACCCGTCGGACGTCGCGGTCGCCGACTGGACCCGGGGAAAATGCCTTTACGGCTGCGACCGGGCGGGAACGGGAACATGCCCGCCGAACGGACCTACGGCCGAAGAGACCGGACGCGTACTCGGCGGGTTCCGCCGGGCGCTCCTCCTTGAAGGGGAACCGCCCACGGAGAGCTTTCAGCGTACGGTCCTCCGGGCGGAATCCCTCGCCTTCCGCCGGGGCTTTTACCGGGCCCGTTCCTACTGGTCCGGTCCCTGTTCCCTCTGTACAACCTGTGCCACGCCCTGCCGGAACCCGGCGAAGGCCCGGCCTTCCATGGAGGGCGCGGGAATCGACGTCTTTGATACCGTCCGCCGGGCGGGACTTACGCTCAGAACCCTCGATACGAAAGCGGAGTACGTCAAGTATTTCGCCCTTCTTCTCCTGGAGTGAACGATATGGAAGAATTAGTGGTTGTAGCCCGGAACGTGGAAGACCTGGACCGGGAACGGGTTTATCCCCTGGGAGCGGAAATCCTCGCGGAAGAACTCCGCGGGGCGGGTTGTTCCGTAACGGCGCTTGATCTCAACCTTACGGCCGACCCGGACGCAACACTGGTCCGGACCGTCGAGGCGGGCGCCTACGACCGGGTATGGCTTTCGCTTCGCAATATCGACCCCCTGGGAAACAGGACCGCATCGTTCGTGCCCGGTTTCGCGGTCACGACCCGGATCGTCCGACGCCTGCTTCCCGCGGCAAAGATCATCGTCGGCGGCACGGCCTTCGCCCTTTTCGCCGATGCCCTCATGGACCGGGTACCCGAAATCGATTTCGGTATACGGGGGGAAATCGAGCGTTCCCTGCCGGCCGTCCTTCCCCGAATCGCCGGGACCCCGGGCCGGGACGTCCTTTCCACTGAACCGCACACCCCCCTCGTCACGGCGCCCCGGCGGGACATCTTCCCGCTTTCCGCGTATCTCGCCCTCAACACCTACGTCCCCCCGGTGGGGATCGAGGCGGCCCGGGGCTGTCCTCTCCACTGCGCCTACTGCGCCTATCCCCGGATCCAGGGCCGCCGCGTCCGCCTGCGGGAACCCGGGGCGGTGGTCGACGAGATGGAACGGCTCGGGAGAGACGCCCGGGTCACCCGTTTTCACTTCACGGACCCGGTGGTAAACCTTCCCCGGCGGAAACTCGACGCGATATGCGAGGAAATCCTCCGCCGAGGACTCCGGGACATCCGCTGGGACGGGTTCTTCCGCGAGGATGCCCTGGACCGGGACGCGGTCGCCCTCTACCGCCGCGCGGGGTGCGAGTGCTTTTCGTTCTCGCCCGACGGCCTTTCGGAACATGCCCTTTCCGTGCTCCAAAAAGACCTCACCCTCGACCAGGTTTTCCGGGCCGCCGCCCTCACGGCGGAAACCGACGTGATAACCGTCTACCATTTCATGGTGAACGTCCCCGGCGAGACCGCGGCCACCGCGAAGGAGTCCCGGCGGACGATCACCCGCCTGTATGAAATCCACGGGAGGAAGCGAAACCTGGGAACCGTGATCCTGAACAATATCCGGATTCTTCCGGGTACCGCCATGGAAGACCTGGCACGCAAGGAGGGCGTTATCGGGCCGGGCGACGCACTTCTCTATCCGACCTACTACAACCCGCCGCCGTTTAACACCCTGCGGTACGAACTGGAAGAAGACCACCGGACCCTGAACGCCTTTTTCCGGCACGGTATAAAGGAGTGAAGATGAAGATCATCCTTCTCGAACACCCGCGGCACATCGAGGCCTGTCGGTGTAACGACATCGCCAACACACCCCTTTCCTCCTGCCTGATGAGCGGCTACGCGGCGGCCGTCCTGGAGGCCGCGGGCCACAAGGTGGAGATTATTGAGGGATTTCTCGGCCGCCTCGACTACCCGGCGATACGGGCCCGGATCGAGGCGTTCTCGCCCGATTTTCTCGGGGTCCACATGGTCTATCACTGGCGGGAAGACCGGACGCTCTTTTCCTTTCTGGCCGAATTGCGGCGAGACGGTCTCGCCCCCTGTATCACGGCCTACGGTTTCTACCCCACGATTGCCTTCGAGGACGTTCTTCGCTCCGCACCGGCCGTGGACGCCGTGATCCTCGGCGAGCACGAAATCACGATCGCCGAACTCGCGCGGTCCCTCCGGCGTCATCGCCGTCCCGACTGGGGACGTATCCCCGGCCTTGCGGTCCGCGACGGGCGCGGCACGGCCGTCACCACGGCGCCGCGGCCTCTTGTCAAGGACCTGGACACCCTCCCCTTTCCCCGAAGGACCCCCGAACTCCTGGCGATCGGCGAGGTGAATATTCTCGGGAGCCGCGGGTGTTATAACCAGTGCACGTTCTGCTACATCAATCCCTTCTACGGCCCCCGGCCCCGGTGGCGGGGCCGTACCCCGGAAAACATCGCGGACGAAGTGCGGACGGTGCTCGAGCAGACGGGAATACGGCGGTTCTATTTCACCGATCCCAATTTTTTCGGTCCGGGCCGCGCGGGCCGCGACCGGGCCGTACGGATCGCCGGGCTTCTTGCGCCCCTGGAGATCGAGTTCGGAATCGAGGCCCGGGTGAATGATATCCGGGAGGACACCATCGGCTCGCTTTCCGACGCCGGGCTCCGGCATATCCTTATAGGCCTCGAGTCGGGCCGCGACGCCTCCCTTTTACGGCTCAATAAGAACACCACCGTTGCGGAAAACGAAACGGCCCTCGCCGTGCTCCGGCGTCACGGGATCGAACCCAACGTGGGCTTTATCATGTTCGAACCCGACGCAACACCGGCGGATCTCCGGGAAAACCTTGCGTTTCTCGAACGGAACAATCTGCTCGACGACGTCGCCCGCACGGCCAACGTCCTTTACCATCACCAGATCGTCCTGCGCGGAACCTCAGCATTCGCGAAGCTTGAGGCCGCGGGCCGCCTCCGGCCCGGGCCGTCACCCTACGAGGCCGAGGCCGTCTTCACCGACCCCGGTGTTGCCGCCCTCGCGGAAATCATGCGGCGGATCACCAACGACCTCTTTCAGCGTATGGACGGAATCTGGAGCGGGAGCACCGTCGCCCCGCCCGACAGCGTCGGGCGTTACCACGCGGTGAATGGAATTCTGAAAGACGTATTCGCCGCTACGCTCGCGGAGATCGAAACCGGCACGATACCCCGCGACCGGGAGATCGAGGAAATCGTTCGTTCCGCAATCTCCCGGGTGGCGGCCACCCTTGCCCCGATCACCCCCGGCGAAGGCCGGGCTCCGCGGGGCAAGACCGCACCGTAGCTCGTTATCGGATCGCCGATTCCGCTGCGCCGAAAGCGGAGATCGCGCCTTCCAGGTCCTCGGGGTTGAACACCTCGAAGACCAGTGGGCCCGAAAACGACATATCCACAAGAGCCGTTCTCACGGCTTCGAGATATTCCTCGGAATGAACGTCGAGACCCAGGTGTTCCCTGCCGTCGCGCACGCCGTGGAGGTGTACCTCCCCGAGACGGCGTGGCGGCAGTCGGCGGATAACCTCGATCGGGTCTTCGTCCCCAAGGAGAAGATGGCCCACGTCGAGGCAGAGCCCGGTCCCCGTCCGTTCCGCCAGGTCGCAGACCAGAAACGGCGAATAGTTGATGTTTTCAAGGAGAAACCGTTCGCCGGAAACGCCGAGACCCGCAAGACGATCCATGGATTCCTCAAACCGGTCCATCCACGGTATACGCAACTCTTCCGAAATCCCGTGCCGGTACTCGGCGGGATTGCATACCAGCGTCGGCGGGTCGAAGGGAACGTGCAGAACGTAATGCGTCGGTCCGGCGGCATCCATCCGCCGGCAGAGGGCCGCGATACGCTCCACGGCCCGCCGGCGATTTCCGCGATTCGCCGACGCGGGCTCAAGCGACGTGGGGAGGTGCACAGAAAGAGATATATCCGCCGCCCCGGCGATCCGTGCAACATCCGCGACAACGCCCGGATCCGGGATATTGTTCGACCGGGGTGTCTCAAAAAGAAGAATCTCGATGTGCCTGACCTGCCCGGCCAGGGCATGCAGATTCGCGAGCAGGTCCGGTCCGTAAACCATGGATGGGGCGCCAACGCGCCATTGGGAAACGTGCATGGCAGACAGTATAAAAGACCAGGGGCCGGATAAAAAACCTGTGCTATCCTGAGTCATGTTTCTCGGCAGGTTCAAGTCCCCTCCGGGGTCACGGTTTTTTTGGGTCGCGCTCGGTTTTTACACGGTTTTTCTGGCCGCCCTATCCCTCACCGTATCGGCGGATCCGATTTACCGCTGGGTGGACGCCGACGGCGTTATTCATTTCTCCGAACGCCCGGCTCCGTCTTCGGTTCCGCGAGGGACGGAGGTCGGAACCGATCAGGGCGGCAGTGCGTCCCCGTCTCCGGCGGAGGTCCCCGCATCTTTGGTACGGCACGAGGGCGGGGGTGTCTTCTGGAAGATCGAGAAACCGGGTCGTGCCCCGAGTTATCTCCTTGGGACGATTCATTCCGAAGATCCCCGCGTCCTGGACCTTCCGGATTCCGTGCGCCGGGCTTTTGACCGGGCGGATAGCTATACCATGGAAATTCTGCCCGATGCGGGCACCCTCGGGGCCCTGGCGGGGGCAATGCTCCTTGGAGACGACGCGAGCCTCCGGGAACTTCTCGGCGAACGGCTGTTCGATGAATTGGCCGACGTGACGGCGCCTCGAGGCATTCCGTCGGTTGCCCTCGACCGGATGAAACCCTGGGCCGTCATGACCACCCTCACCATACCCCCGCCGAAAACCGGCTTGATCCTGGATATCGCCCTCTACCGGGAGGCCGTCTCCCGGGGCAAGGAGGTCTACGGCATCGAGACGCCGGACGAACAGCTCCGGGTTTTTGACCGTATTCCCCTCGACGATCAGGTGGTACTCCTCAAGGAGACCCTGGAACATCTCGACGAAATCGACGGTCTTTACGAGCGCATGGTTCGAGCCTACGTTGCCAACGACCTGAACGAGATCCGTCGCTTGGCCGAGGAATCGCTCTCGTGGGGCAACCGCCACATCACCGACCCACTGATGACCCGCCTCCTTGACGACCGAAACCGGATCATG
>CAYYSS010000030.1:0-15148 GCA_964474325.1 uncultured Nitrospirota bacterium | reverse complement strand
GAACGCGTCATTCGCCCCGCCGTCCCCCGCGGTCACCTTCCGTTCCCCCCGGGAAAGAAGAGGGTCCACGGTGATCGGATAGCGGGCGCCCCGGTCGTCGACGGCGATCAGCAGAAGCGGGGCCCGTCCGGGACCCTCGGCGACCTCCATGCGCGCCGCGAGCGTACGGCCCCCGGCGTCGGTTACGTGGAGACGGTCGTACCGGAGCACCGTCCGGCCCGCCTTATCCGTGAATACGATGCCGTCGCCCGAGACTTTCGGTGCAAGAGACGTTTCGACGGAAAGGGCGATACGCAGAAGGCCGTTCCTTTCCGCAGGCGGGGCCTCGATGGTAAAACCGTGTTCCACGCCCGCCGGGCGGTTTACGTACCATTCGGTGATCCCCGGGCGGCGGTATTCGACGCGGTTTCCCTCCCGCACCGCACGGGGATTACCCGCGGGCCGGTGCAGATCCGAGAGCGCGCCGTAGCCGAACCCGAGAAGATTCATCCCGAAACCCCAGGCGGGGCCGGGTCCGGAGCGTGTCTTCGGTGAAATGCCGATCTTCCCCCGGCTGAAGTCCACGAAAAGACCCTGCCGGTGATTCGCCGCCCGGAATGCCCCCGGCGTTCCTCCCGGATTGACGGCATAGAGGTCTTCTTCGATGGTCCGCATGATCCGCGACCAGGCCGCGGAGGATATGCCGGCCGGAGGGGGCGCGGCCGAAGCCGCCGGGGTTTCGGCCGGAAGACAGAACAGGATGAACGCCGTCACCACCACGAGGGATTCGAAAAGAACCGGTATCCGCTTTCCGCGGACCATACCACACCGTTTACCAAGATGCACGACGCACGCCTCCTTGTACTCGTTTTTCACCGCGGATGTTCCTCGAAACTGAATCTCTTTGTCGAAAAGCGGTCTATTGTACAGCGGCGGGAGGCCGGGGCGTCAATCGTCCGAACGCTCCTACTCCCTGAACATCCGGCCGCGGAGAAACGATCGGCGGGTGATCAGCGACGGCATCCGGGACGTGGGTTTCCCGTCGTCGCTCTCCGGTGTATCCGCGGTTTCGCCGGTTCCCTCCGGGCGGTAGGAAACCGGCTCGATTACCTTGAACAGGGATTCGATGGCCGCAAGGGCGACGGTGCGGGCCCGGTCCTGGTTTTCGAGGTGAAGCACCGACGAAAGTACTACGTGGGACTGGAATTCCCCGATCCCCTCCTCCCGGTTACCGCGGAAGGTAAACGTACCGCTCGGAAACTCCCACTCCTGCCCGCCTTCCTCCCGGTATTCCCGCCACCGGCCGCCTCCGGGTAAAAGCAGGATATTGAGAAACCACGGGGTGATCACCGCCCCGAGCCAGTGGTCGTTCCAGCGACGGAATTCGAGGGCCTCGACCTGCAGGTTTTCGTTCACCATGGGGAGGCCCTTCATGCGTTCGTCGTAGATGCGACGGAAGGTTTTTTCGACGAACTCGGCCGGATTGTCTTTGTAATGCATAGGGTTTCTCACGCGTCTGCGTCAGATTCGCATACGCGTTCACTCTAGAAACCTTCAGGCAGGTTTGTCAACGGCGACGGGGGCTTGCCGGGATCCGACCGAGGCGTCGGGAGGATCGAGAGCCGACGGTTTCCTTCTCCGCAACTTCCCGGGTCGTGTCTTCTCGACGAAGGGTCGATTCGACTTTGCGATGCGGGGAGAAGTTGCAGCCGGGTTTCCGCGCCCGCTCTTTGGTTGTGGCTCCAACGCCACGCTGAGAGTAAGGGACGGGAAATTAAGCAAATTTCTGTCTTCACTCCTTTATTGACAGCATGACGGGACCGCCGGTACAATTTTTAATGCGTTCAGACTTTGTTCCCCTGCACGTCCACTCCCAGTACAGCCTGCTCGATGGGGCGATCCGGGTGAAGGATCTGGCGGAAACCGCCCGCGAGTACAAGATGCCCGCGGTGGCCATCACGGACCACGGCAATATGTTCGGGGCGGTTGATTTCTACGAAAAAATCAGGGCCGCGGGGATTAAACCCATCGTGGGCTGTGAAATGTACGTGGCGGAGAACAGCCGCCTCGAACGGGTCCACGGCAAGGGGAACCATCACCTGATACTGCTGGTGAGAGACGCCGACGGCTACCGCAACCTGGTCCGGCTGGTTTCGGCGTCCTATACCGAGGGTTTCTACTACAAACCGCGGATCGACAAGGACCTGCTGGAACGGCACAGCGGCGGGCTCGTGGCACTCTCGTCGTGCATGCACGGGGAGGTGGCGTCATTGCTCCTTCAGGGCGATACCGACGGCGCCCGTGAGGCGGCGTTGTGGTACAAGCACGTATTCGGTCCGGAGAACTACTACATCGAACTCCAGGCAAACGGTCTTCCGGAACAGGAGCGGGCCAATAAGCTCCTGGTCGAGCTTGCAAAGGATATCCACGCCCCGCTTGTCGCCACCAACGACTGCCACTACCTCCGGCGTGAAGACGCCCGGGCCCACGACGCACTCCTCTGTATCCAGACAGGAAAGACCCTCAACGATCCGAAGCGGATGAAGTTCAGCACCGAGGAACTCTATTTCAAGTCCCCGGAGGAGATGAAAGCGGCCTTCCGGGAAGTGCCGGAGGCGGTGACCAACACACGGGCGATCGCGGAGCGGTGCAATTTCGATTTCGACCTGAAAAGCTTCCACCTGCCCCGTTTCGACGTGCCGGAGGGAACCACCCTGGCTACCGAACTCCGTAACCTCGCGGGAACACGTCTCCGGCGGCGACTCCAGGGAGAACCCCCGCCCGAGTACGCCGAACGTCTCGAGCAGGAGTTCGGCATAATCGAGCAGATGGGGTTTCCCGGGTATTTTCTCATCGTGGGGGACTTTATCGATTACGCCAAGAGCCAGGGGATCCCCGTGGGGCCCGGGCGGGGTTCGGCCGCCGGGAGTCTCGTTGCCTACGCACTGGGGATTACCGATCTCGATCCGATCAAGTACGACCTGCTGTTCGAACGTTTTCTCAACCCCGAACGTATCAGCATGCCGGATATCGACGTGGATTTCTGCATGGACCGCCGGGGAGAGGTTATCGAGTACGTAACGGAGAAATACGGCGGGAACCACGTGGCCCAGATCATCACCTTCGGCACACTCCAGGCCCGGGGGGTGCTCCGGGATGTGGGGCGGGTCCTGGACGTCCCCTATGCCGAGGTGGACAAGGTCGCGAAGCTTGTTCCCGATAAGCTCAAGATAACCCTGGACGACGCCCTGTCCATGGAACCGGAGCTGAAGGACCTCTACAACTCAAACGCCCAGGTACGGGAAATGGTGGATATCGGCCGGCGGCTCGAGGGCCTGAACCGCCACGCCTCGACCCATGCCGCGGGCGTGGTTATTTCCCCGGAACCCCTGGTGAGCTATCTGCCGCTGTACCGGGCGTCCGAAGAAGAACAGGGCAACGTGACCCAGTTCGATATGAGCGCGGTGGAAAAGCTCGGGCTCCTCAAGTTCGATTTCCTCGGGCTCAAGACCCTCACGGTGATTGATAAGGCCGAGCGTCTTATCAATCAGGGCCGGGAGGAAAACCCCTTTTCCGTCTCGGCGATCCCCATGGATGACGAGGAGACGTTCAAGCTCCTGTCCTCGGGTACGACGTCGGGGGTGTTTCAGCTTGAAAGCGCGGGTATGCGCGAACTCCTGGTCAAAATGCGGCCGGAGAATTTTGAAGATATTATCGCCCTGGTGGCGCTCTATCGGCCGGGACCGCTTGGGGCGGGTATGGCCCAGGTCTACGTGGACTGCAAGCACGGGCGCCAGAAGGTCACGTATCTGCACCCGGAGCTTGAACCGATCCTCAAGGAGACCTACGGCGTCATTCTCTACCAGGAGCAGGTCATGCGGATCGCCAACGTCCTGGCGGGGTATTCCCTGGGCGAGGCGGATCTCCTTCGCCGGGCCATGGGCAAGAAAAAGCGCGAGGTCATGGAGGAGCAGGCCGACCGTTTCGTGCGGGGATGCAGGGAGCGGGGGATACCCGAGGGCAAGGCCGAAAAGATCTTCCGCCAGATAGAGCATTTCGCCGGCTACGGGTTCAATAAATCTCACTCGGCGGCCTATGCCCTCATTGCGTATCAGACG
This sequence comes from uncultured Nitrospirota bacterium, assembly GCA_964474325.1. GTDB lineage: Bacteria > Nitrospirota > Thermodesulfovibrionia > SZUA-242 > CAYYSS01 > CAYYSS01. Next base: position 11,051 of record CAYYSS010000030.1, on the reverse strand, counting down.
GCCTATCTCAAGGCCCACTACCCCGTGGAGTTCATGGCCGCCCTCCTGAGTTGCGATATGGACAATACGGACAAGGTCAGCAAATATATCCACGAGTGCCGGGACATGGCCATCGAAGTACTCCCGCCGGACGTGAATATCTCGGGCCGGGAGTTCAACGTGGTGGGGCAATCGATCCGGTTCGGCCTGGAGGCCGTAAAGGGCGTGGGCGGCTCTGCGATCGAAGCGATTATTCAGGCCCGGGAGTCCAAGGGAGAGTTTGCGGACCTGGGGGACTTCTGCCTGAAAGCTGATCTCCGCAAGGTGAACCGCAAGGTCGTCGAGAGCCTGATCTTCGCCGGCGCCTTCGACTCCACCGGGCTCAGCAGGGCCCAGCTTGCCGCCCAGATGGATCGCACCATGGACGAGGCCGGACGGCGCCAGCGGACCGAGCAGGCGGGTCAGATGGGGTTTTTCGATGCCGAACCCGTGGCGGTGGCCGTACCCGACGTGGAGGAATGGGACCACCGGGAGCTGTTGCGGCGGGAAAAGGAAGCCCTGGGATTTTATATCACGGGCCACCCCCTGGACCCCTACGAACGGGAACTCGCCAAGCTGGTGAGCGCCCGGGTCGCGGACCTTCCGGAACTTTCCGATGGGTCCGAGGTTACCATTGGCGGGGTTGTGGCGGGGGTTAAAAATAAATTCACGAAGAAAGGCGACCGGATGGCTACCTGTCTTGTGGAGGACCAGACCGGGGCCGTAAATACGGTTATCTTTCCCGATCTCTACCGGGAGATAAACGGTTCCCTCGTGGAGGACGCCCCGGTTCTGGTAACGGGTTCTCTCCAGAAGGACGACCGGGGTATCGGCCTGCGCGCCCGGAGTCTTCAGCTGCTGGGCGCACTCCGGGCCTCAGGACTTCGCATCCTGGTGGATACGGACGCCGTTGACGCCGTCGCCCTTGCCGATCTCAAGACGTATCTGGAGAGGAATACGGGCGATTGCCCGGTGAGTCTGGTGCTGGTTTCCCGGGGTAATTGGCGGGTGAATATGGTTACGCGTCTCTCCGTGGCGCCGTCGCTCGATCTTCTCCACGGTATCGTGGCTTTGATGGGCCCGGGTTCGGCCCATCTGGTTCGGGACGTCCTCCAGGAAGCGTAAATGGCCGGCTATTATCTGGACTTCGAGCGCCCTGCGGCGGATCTCGACCGGCGGATCGACGAACTCAAACGCCGCGCCGAGGGCAGTAGCGACGAGTCGACCCTCAGGGAGATCGCGGAACTCGAGGAAAAGGCGCGAACGCTCAGGAAAAAGATCTTCGCGGGGCTGAGTCCGTGGCAGCGGTGCCAGACGGCACGGCACCCGGACCGTCCCTATACCCTCGACTACATTCGCATGGGTTTCGAGGATTTCGTGGAACTGCACGGGGATCGCCGCTACGGCGACGACCCGGCGGTGGTGGCGGGATTCGCCCGGCTTGACGGCCGCCCGGTAGCGGTTGTGGGACATCAGAAAGGTCGGGACACCCGGGACCGGATCCGACGGAACTTCGGGCAGCCGCACCCGGAAGGTTACCGCAAGGCCCTGCGCATCATAAAGCTCGCGGAGCGTATGGGGCTCCCCGTGGTGACCCTGATCGATACGCCGGGGGCCTATCCGGGTATCGGCGCCGAGCAGCGGGGTCAGGGCGAGGCCATTGCCTTGAACCTGGAAGAACTGGCCCGGATTAAGGTCCCCGTGGTTTCGGTGGTGATCGGCGAGGGTGGAAGCGGAGGGGCACTGGCCCTGGGTGTGGGAGACCGGGTTTCCATGCTGGAAAACGCCGTATATTCGGTCATCTCCCCCGAGGGCTGTGCGGCAATTCTCTGGAAAAAAGGCACGGCCGAGCTTTCCCAGGCCGATTTTGAACGTGCGGCGGACGCCTTGCGGCTTACGGCGAAGGACCTGCTCGCCCTCGGGGTCGTCGACCACATCATACCCGAACCCCCCGGGGGGGCCCACCGGGATCCGGAGGCCATGGCGGGCATTCTTAAAGAGCATCTTGTGGAGGGTTTCGCCGAACTCGCCCCCCTTTCGACAGAAGCTCTGATTCGTCGACGCTACGAGCGGCTCCGGAAAATCGGCGAGGTGAACGAACCGCCGAGAGGGGACCAGGGCGATAGCAAAGCGAAAAGCGGAGGGGACGGGTGAGTCTGGTAGGGCGGCTTGAGGATCTGGCACTGCCGGATATCTTTCAGATCCTGAGCCTCGGCCGGAAGTCGGGCTGTCTCCTCGTCGAGGCGGCCGCGGGAACCGCCGCGGTTCTTTTCAAAAACGGTACCGTCGTGCGATGCGAGGCGGACTTTCTCGACACTGACGTGGGTGACGACCTTGTTGCGGCCGGCGCCCTGGACGCAGAAACCCTCGAAGACATCCGTAGCTCCACCGGTGACGGCGGGGCCGATAGTCTCGGCCGGGAGCTGCTGGCACGGGGTGTCGTGGACCATGAACTGCTTCAGAGAGTCGCGCGGCATCGGGTCGAGCGGATCGTCTACCACCTGATCCGGTGGGAAAAGGGGGAGTTCCGTTTCGAACTGGAAGCAGAATCCCTGCCGTCGGCAATGGACAAGCGGGCCGGGGGGATCGAGATCGATCGAGGTATGAGTCCCGAGTTCCTTCTTATGGAAGGGGCCCGGGTCTACGATGAACAACGCCGTCAGACCCAGGGCGAACCGCCGGGACCGTCCGGGGAGCAGAGGCCGCCGGCCGGCGGAACAACGGAAGAATCCTCCAACGATGAAGATGGAGTGGAGGATTTTTGGGGCGACTGGAGCCGTGAAGAAGAGCGGAAGGGGGATATCTCGTCGCTCCGGGCGCTTTCGGCTGAACTGCGGTTCCCGAGCAATACCTCCGAGATCACGTTGTTGATTCTCCGTTTTGCCAGTGATATATTCCAGAGAGGAGTTCTGTTCATGGTGGGCCGGGGCGAGGCCGTTGGTCTCGGGCAATTCGGTTTGAACGTCGAGGACGCCGACGTACGGGTAAGGAGCGTCCGAGTATCACTCCGGGAGAGCGATTTTTTCCGTGCCCGGGTCGAGGAGCGCATACATTACGAAGGTGAACTCCCGCGGGATCCGGCCACGGAGCGGATGGTTGCCGCCCTGGGAGGGGAGTGGCCCGATTTCGCCCATGTGTTCCCCATTGTGGCCGAGGGGCGGGTGGTTGTCCTTCTGTACTGCGATAACCTCCCCAGCGGGACGCCGCTCGGCAATTGGGAGGGGCTTGAGGTATTCGCCCACCAGGCAGGCTTGGCGATTGAAAAGGCCCTGCTCGAGAGACGTCTCAGGCGGATAGAATCGCGCGGGGCCTGACCTCGGTCGACGTGTCGGATCGGCGGGAAATCGTCTTCGAAACGCTTACGGGGCCCGCGGGCCCTGTAAGTGGTGACGTTAATCAAACCCCGCGCACGTGCGGGGTACGACGGGAAGGGAGGACGACGTGAAGTCCATTCTCATTGTGGAGGATTCGTCCACGACACGGGCGATGATACGAGCCGTCGTGGAGGAGATCGACGATTACACCATCGTAGAGGCATCGAGCGGTTTCGAGGCCTTGCGGCTGTTGCCTTCCCAGACGTTCTCGCTGATCCTGACGGACATCAACATGCCGGATATCAACGGCCTTGAACTCATTAATTTCGTCAAAAATAATCCTGCCTATAAAGACGTTCCTCTGGTAATCATCTCCACGGAGCGGAGCGATGAAGACCGCCGCCGGGGCATGGCGCTGGGTGCTTTCGACTATGTCACGAAACCCTTCCGGCCCGAAGACCTGCAGGCGGTGGTCCGCAAGGCCTTGAACGATGCCTGATCCCCGGAACGAATTCGTTCCGGAAGCTGAAGACTTGATACAGGAAGCGGAGAGCGGGCTTCTGGAACTCCAGGGCGCCGGATCCGGCCGGCCTGAAGTTCTCAACGGCGTTTTCCGGGCCATGCACACCCTTAAGGGTTCCTCCGGTCTGTTCGGTCTGTCCGGGATAGCCGAACTGAGCCACGCCCTGGAGTCGATCCTGGACGATCTCCGCCTGGGCCGACGGAAGCCGGACGAGGAGTTGTTTTCGTTTCTTTTCCGGCACCTGGATTGTCTGAAAGAACTTATCCGGGAAGTATCCCTGAACGGTCGGGAACAGAGCGATGTGGCGGACCGGGTTGCGGAGATAGAACGATTCCTGCAGAACGGCGTCATCGAACCGGGGGAACGTTCGCTCCTTGACCTCGGTGTTCCCGAAGACATTGCCAGGGTCCTCACCGAATACGAGGAACATCGAGTCCGAACGGGTCTTTCGGCGGGGCACGGGCTCTATGTGGCGGATGTGGAGTTTCCCCTTGATTCTTTCGAGGCGGGGCTCGAGGTTGTTTCGGAAAAAATCAGGGCCGATGGTGAACTGATCGCCACGATGCCCGGGGCGGCGGCCTTCGACGCCGGGCGGTTGGGGTTCGGGCTTCTGTTCAGTGCCGAGGCCCGGGAGGAGGAACTCGCCGCGCGTATCGCGGCATCCGTCCGAACCATCGTCGCGCCCGCTCAGGAAGCCGGACCTGCCGAGGAGCCCGCGGAGGAACCGGAAGAGCACCAGGCGGGCGCTGTTGCGGAACTCAAGTCGTTTACCAACACCGTCCGGGTCGATGTGGACAAGCTCGACGGGATTCTTAATACTATCGGCGAACTGCTCCTTGCAAAGAGCGCCGTCGTGCGCATCGGCAAAGAACTGAACGAGTTTCCGGAAGTGGCCGAAAAATCCATGGATCTTCAGAAGGTTACCCGGAACCTGGAGCGGAGGCTTGCCGAACTCAGGGACCAGATCCTCGAAGTCCGGATGATCCCCATCGGCCAGATCTTCGACAGGCTCGCCCGCGCCGTGCGCCGTTACAGCCGGGAGACCGGTGTTGAAGTGGACCTCCATACGTTCGGGAACGAGACGGAGATCGACAAACTCATGGCGGAGGAAGTGATCGATTCCCTCATGCACCTGATCCGCAACGCGGTGGATCACGGAATCGAGCCCCCCGACGAACGTCGCGAAAAGGGAAAGGATGCCCGGGGCTCGGTGGTCCTCAAGGCCTTTCCCCGGGGAAACCACGTTATTATCAATGTTGAAGACGACGGACGGGGGATAGATCCGGAGAAGGTTTCGGCCAAGGCCCGGAAGGCCGGAATACTCGACGAGGACGTCGTCCCGACGGTCAGGGAGGCCGTGAATCTCATATTCACGCCTGGGTTCAGCACGAAAGACGAAGTAAGCGAGGTCTCCGGCCGGGGGGTCGGTATGGACGTGGTCAAAGAGAAAATCGCGTCCCTGGGGGGATTCGTTGACGTGGATACGGTGGTGGGGCAGGGGACGGTCTTTTCGGTGACCCTGCCCATTACGCTGGCGATCATAAAGGCTCTGATTATCCGTGTCGGTCAGGAGCGTTACGCCCTGCCCCTGAGTTCCATCTCCGAAACCCTCGTGGTCGAGTCCGCGGGAATTCGCCGTATCGAGGGAAAGGAGGCCTTTGAACTCCGCGGGGAAATGCTCCCGCTTCTCCGGCTCGGCGAAGTCTTCCGTTTGGAAAACGTACCTCGGGGATCGCGGGTCTTCGTCGTAGTGGCAGGGTTCGGGGCGCGGCGCCTCGGCCTGGTGGTGGACGATCTGATCGGCCAGCAGGAAGTGGTCATCAAAAACCTGGGGAAACGGGTCGAGGGAGCCCGGGGTATTGCGGGCGCCGCCGAGATCGGGAAGCACGAAGTTATTCTGGTCATTGACGTGGAGAGTCTGATGGACGAGGCCATGTTGAGTCGAAAAGCGGTACGGCCGGTATGACAGGGGTTGTCCGCCTTTTGCCCGGCGTGCGCCGTTCTCTCTCGGGGGGGGCCGTCCGTGTATCGTGAGTTTTACGGCCTTACGTGTCTGCCCTTCAGCAAGACGCCGGATCCACGTTTTCTCTATCTGAGCCGATTCCATAACGAGGCCATGGCCCGGTTGGAGTATGCCGTGACCGAGAAGGAACTGGTGGTCCTGACCGGGGAGGTGGGGTGCGGGAAGACGACCCTTTCACGGGCGCTCATGGACATCCTCGGCTCGGAACGCTACGACGTGGTGACGATCCTCAATCCACGACTCACGCCCGACCAGTTTCTCCGGACGATTTCCCAGGGACTCGGTATCGGGGAGTCCGGCGTGGAACGGGACGATCTGCTCTTGAGGATCTACGAGCGGGTCTACCGGGGCTACGAGACGGGTCGGACGCCGGTAATTATCGTGGACGAGGCCCAGCTCGTGCCGGGACGGGAAACGTTTGAGGAGATACGCCTCCTCACCAACTTTCAACTGGATGCGGAAAACCTCCTGAGCGTGGTCCTGATCGGCCAGCCGGACCTGAAAGACCGACTACGGGAACGCGAAAACCTACCCCTGCAGCAGCGTATCGGTATGCAGTACCACCTGGCCCCCCTCGAAGAGGACGAAATCACCCCCTATATCGAGCATCGACCCGCGGTTGCAGGCCGGTCCTATCCCCTCTTTACGGAAGAAGCCGTATGGACACTCTACCAGTACTCGGGGGGGATCCCCCGGGTGTTGAACCACTTGGCGGCCAACTCCCTGCTCGAGGGGTTTTCCCGGGAAGCGGAGCTGATCGGCGGTGATATCGTGTTAAACGTCGCGCGGGACTTTGAACTGAGCCCCCGGGTCCCCGGGATCTCCACGTCGGTCCTTCGTTCGGGCCCCTGGAGACGATAAGTGGGAGACATTTAATGGATATCGCCCGGTTGAGGGAAAAGATCCGTGAGGCCCGGTCCCGTCGGGAGGGGAAACTGCCGCCGCCGGAAAGTGGGGCGCCGCGGGAAGAAAAGCCGCCGGTGGAGGGGGCGCCGGGGGCCGGAACGGAGACGGTTTCCGACGACCGGGCCGAAGAAACCGTCCGTGAGGCACCGGTACTGCCTGATACGGGTGCCGATGAACGTGCGGAGACGATGGAAAAGGACGGAACGGAGGGTGCGGGAGCCCCGGAACCTCTCCTTGAGTCCGAAGTATCCGCGCCGCTTCCGAAACCGGTTCTTCCGGCGGAAGAGAAGGATGGAGGGCCGGTGGTGTCCGCTCCTCCGGTCCCTATCGAACGGGAGGAGGATGAAACACCCGGCGGAGATGTTCAGAAGCACGAGGAAGAAGACGACTACGACGATGAGGGTGAGGAACCCGAGGAATTCATCGAACTCCTCGGGTTCCGGGCCGGAGGCGAGGAATACGCGGTCAGGATTACGGATGTGGCCGAAATTCTTCGTATGCAGGGGACAACACGGGTTCCGCGGGCGCCGGCCTACCTGCTGGGGATAACCTCGCTCAGGGGTAGGATGATCCCGGTTCTGGATATAAAGCAGAGGCTCCGCCTGGAACACATGACCCCGTCGTCCGCAAAGATCCTCGTACTGCGGGGCGACGGCGCGCCCTACGGTATCTCCGTGGATTCCGTGATCGGCGTACTCAGGATCAAGGAAGAGGCGATTCGTCCGCCGCTGGAGACCCTGGACGAGGAGCAGGCCAGGTTTATCGAAGGCGTTGCCCTGGCGGGCGAGGGGTTTGTATCTCTGCTGGATTTATCGGCTGTATCGGATATTGAATTTGTTGTATAAGGTTCGCCCGGCAATAAGTTCGTGGAGTCGGCGCGCGAATGTGCCGCAGGCCGGGGTGAGCCGATTGAACGAAACCGGAGGCGTAATTGGACTACGTCGAGGATTACGACGGGATTGAGGATCGGCCCGGAATGCGGCGGAGCTGAGATGCCGAAACGGGAATTCATTGCCGGGGTGAGCCCTAAGGTCGAGGGAGGCCGTTGATGTTTAAGAAAAGACTTGAGTTCAAGATTCTGGGGGTGGTTGTCCTTCTGCTGATAGTTACCACTGTCATCATAGGGACCACGGTAATCGCCTTTCAGCGCTCGAGCATGGAGCGTATGGCCTATGAAAAGACCGACTCGATGGCCACCCTGGTTACGAATTCCATCGAAGTAGCCATGCGGGACGGTCGGCCCGAAGTAGCCCGGGACATGGTGGAATCCCTGCGCCGGTTGAGCAGGATCGAGAGCGTGGGGGTCTTTAACTGGGAGGGCCGAGAGGCCTTCGACAAGACCGCTCCGCTGAAGGAAGCGGCGGCATTGGATAAAATCCGCCGGACCGGCAGTGCCATGCACGAGAGGGTAGGCGATGAGTTCGTCTACTACCGCCCGATGATAAACAACCCCGGGTGCCAGGGATGTCACGGCGCGGACCGCCACGTCCTCGGGGCGGTCAAGGTGGCGATTTCCGTTGCCGACGTCGACGGCCGGTTCAAGGCCTACCTGGTCTTTGCCGTAGTGGGGTCGCTCTTCGGTATCGTCTCGCTCGCCACCGCCCTGTGGATCGCCCTCAGGCGGCTCATCGTTCGACCGGTCATTGAAATCCAGCGGGCGGCCGGGCGTCTTGCGAACGGGGATATCAGTTTCGACGTGGAAATAACGTCGGAGGACGAGATCGGCGAAATGGCCTCGGACCTGAAGGAATCCGTACGAGGCATCGGTGTTATTATTCGCCGCATCCGGGAGGTCGCGGTCCGGGCTTCGACGATCACCGACGCCGTCGCAAAAGAGTCGAGGAATATCCTGGAAGGCACCCGCCTCGAGGCCGACGCCATTGCCAACATCTCGGCGTCGATCGAGGAACTCAACGTGTCGATCAGCGGTATTTCCGAGAGCGTGGATTCCCTGTCGGCGTCCGCAGAAGAAACGTCGGCCTCGGTTGCCGAAATGGCCGCGTCTACCGAGCAGGTGGCGCAGAGCGCCAACGAATTGAACGCTGCCATGGATACGACGAGTGTGTCGATCGAGCAGATGTCCGCTACCATCCGGGAGGTTGCGAGAGGCGCCGAAGACCTGGCCGTCACGGCGGACGAGACCACGAGCGCCATCGAAGAGATTGGTGCGGCGGTCAAGGAGGTGGACGTCCACGCCCGGGAGGCCCTCGCTATGAGCCAGCTGGTTAAGGACGATGCGGAAGGAGTGGGGCTCTCCAGCGTCCAGCGGACCATCGACGGCATGGGCCGGATCCGGGAGGCCGTACAGACCGCCGGCGAATACATAACCCGGCTCGGGGGGCGGTCGGAGGCGATCGGCCGAATTCTCACGGTGATCGACGAGATCACGGACCAGACCACACTCCTTGCCCTGAACGCCGCCATACTTGCGGCCCAGGCAGGGGAACACGGGAAAGGGTTTTCCGTGGTCGCCGATGAAATCAAGGACCTTGCGGACCGGACCGCGGTGTCCACCAAGGAGATCGCGGGACTTATCGAGGCGGTCCAGTCCGAAGTCCAGGGTGCCGTGGATGCCATGGACGAGGGGATTAAACGGGTGGACGAGGGGATCAGCTTGTCCAACGAGTCCGGCAAGGCCCTTTCCCAGATCGTGGAACGAGCGGCCCGTTCCACGGAAATGGCCGCGTCCATTGAACGTTCCACCGCCGAGCAGGCAAAGGGGGTGGCCTTGGTGGGAGACGCCATGGGCCGGGTTCGGGATATGATCCAGCAGGTTGCCAAGGCCACGGCCGAGCAGACCAAAGGGGTCGCCCTCATCATGGAATCCACGGAAAAAATCCGGGATGTGAGCGCCCACCTGAAAACAGCGACTTACGAACAGTCCAAGGGGAGCCGGCAGATATCCGATGCGGTGGAGAACGTCTCGGAGCGGATCCAGCACATTGCCACCGCGATCCAGGAGCAGAAACGGGGCTCGGACCTCATTATCTCGTCGATCGAGAAGATCAGGGAGCTTCCTGCGAGTAACCGTGCACTGGCATTTTCCATCAATAAGGGGCTCCGGGATATTCTCCAGGACACGGAACTGCTCGAGACCGAGGGCGCGCGTTTCGACGTGGGTACGGGAGGTGTCTCCGGAACCGCCATGACGATGGGGATTGTACCGTTGGAATCGCCGGCGGCGATGTTCAAGAAGTTTTCGCCCCTGGCGGATTACCTGGGGCGGTGTCTCGGCAGGACCATCGAACTCCGCGTTCCCGTGGATTTCGAAAACGCTATACGCGATATCGGTACCGGCGCGGTTTCGCTCTGTTTCATGACGCCGTCGACCTATATCGAGGCACGGGATCAATACGGCGTGCAGGTCGTGGCAAAGGCACTGCGCCATGGGAAACCCTTCCACCACGCGGCTATCGTGGTGAAGGAAGATTCCCCGGTGAACACCCTGGAGGATCTGAAGGGCCGGTCCGTGGCCTTCGGCGACCGTCACTCCACGTCGAGCCACATCCTGCCCCGGTCCATGCTCCTCGAGGCCGGCGTGGATCTTGAAAGTCTTGCGTTTTACGACTACCTCGGACACCACGACGACGTGGCCCGGGCCGTTCTCGACGGTCAGTTCGACGCGGGAGGACTCATGGAGACCGTGGCGCTCAAATACGTGGCCCACGGGCTCAGGATCCTTCGGACGTCGCCCGAGATTCCCGAATTCAATATTTGCGTCGAACGGGGCGCGGATGCGGACGTCAGGAACAAGCTCCTCCAGGCGCTCCGTGAACTGAAGGACGACACCCCCGCCGGCAGGGAGATCCTCCATTCGATCAACGAGGAGTACACGGGATTTGTCGAGTCCCAGGACAGCGACTACGAAGGCGTGAGGATGATCATGGCGAAGCTCGACGCGGGGAACTAGGCTTTGGCGTACGATGGAAGACGCACGGTTGCCGGGTACGGTCTACGGGGTACGCACGGTGTGTTCCGCCGGTACCGACACGTGGCCCGGCGTTTCGAGAAAGACGGGGAGGCGGATATGACGGGAAGAAAAACAGCGAGACGATTTCTGCCGGCGGGGGTCCTGCTCCTGTGTTGGGTCGTTATTGGACCGGTCGGCCGGGCCTCGGCCGAAACGGCACTGGCCGCCGGGTCGGGGGGGATGATCAAACTTGTGACGATTCTTGCCGAGGCTTATAACCGGGCCCACCCCGAGGACACGGTGACGGTGGCGCAGAAATCCCGGGAATCTACGGGAGGGGTCATGGGCGCGGCCAAA